>NZ_JAGQAY010000057.1:0-6614 GCF_024345355.1 Cyanobium sp. WKJ7-Wakatipu | reverse complement strand
GCTTCCGCTTCAACCGGCGTTTCTCAATGGTTGCGATGACGGAACGGATCGCCAATGCAGTCTGCTGCTGCACGCCTTGCACGGAGCGCGATCTCAGGCTTGCGGAGGCTTATGGGTAATCACGTAGTGGGTTGATTAATGAGTTGATTAACAACTTGCCCAGATCAAGACTCTTCAGGGCACCAACCAACCACAACCTCCCTCCTAGGCACCCACCGAGAACAACTCCGAGTCAGGTGCTCGCCTTGAGGAATGAGTCCCTGATGAATCGGGCAGGACGCAGTACATCGATATCCAGATAGTCCCACTCCTCAAAATCTTCAAGGTCATTAATCGTTGCGGCCGATCAGAAAAACCTGGTGAACTACATCCAGACTTACAACAATCCCGGCCTACGCAGCCTCAACTTCGACCAGCTACCGCTGGATGGTGGGGCGATCAAGGTGATGACTCTCGATCAACCCACGCAGGTGACGGTGCTCCGGCCCTGAGATCCGCTCCGGCTCGGGGGTCTGGCCTAAGACCTTGGCTTGCTCGCCCGTTCAACGCACCAATGGGAGAGCAGACAAAACCAGCACCTGAGGTCAGGCCGAGAGGCTCGCAGCTCGTCCATTGGCTCACCTTGTGCATCTGCGATGCTGATCCCAAGCCCTGGCGGGGAGAGGCCAACGATGAACTCCAGTGTTCGCTTGGATCCGCTCGAGCTTCTCCGGCAACAGGAGGCCACCCGCCTGCCCTGGCTGCTCCCCGAACGAAGGCGCCGCATGGCGGAGAGCCCCTTCGCGTTCTTCCGCGGCGCTGCCATCGTGATGGCGGCCGATCTCGGCCGCCATCCCCACTCAGGCCTGATGGTGCAACTCTGCGGGGATGCCCATCTGCTCAACTTCGGCTTCTACGGCTCCCCCGAACGGCAATTGCTGTTCGGCATCAACGACTTCGACGAAACCCACCCCGGCCCGTTCGAGTGGGATGTGCAGCGCCTGGCTGCCAGTTTCGTGTTGGCGGCCCGCAGCCTGGGGCTGAGCGAAAAGCAGCAGAGCAGGGTCTGCCGCCGCACGGTGCGCGCCTATGGCGAGGCGATGGCGGAGTTTGCTGCCATGCCTCAGATCCCGATGTGGGTGGCACGACTGCCGCTGGAGCGCCTGATCGACGAACGCGCCAGTGCCAACTTCCGCACCCATCTGAGCAAGGTGACGGCGGCCGCCCTGCAACGGGACAGTCGCCAGGCGGTGCGCAAATTGTGCGAGGCCGATGGCAATGGTCAACTGCGTTTTCGCCATCAGCCGCCGCTGATCTGGCGCTTTGATGCCCTCGATCAAGCCTGGCTGGCGGGAATGGACTGGCATGACTGGAATCAGCACATATTGCGCTGCTACATGGGCTCGATCTCCTCCACCATGCAGCACCTGCTTGCGCAGTATCAGCTCAGCGATTCCGCCCTCAAGGCGGTGGGCGTGGGTTCCATCGGCACCCGCTGCGGCATAAGCTTGTTCATGGGCCAGCACCCGGACGACATCCTGGTGCTGCAGGGCAAGCAGGCTGAACCCTCCGTGCTGGCACCGTATGTGAATCTGCCTGCACCGGAGCATCAAGGTCAGCGGGTGGTGGAGGGGCAGCGGTTGCTGCAAACCGCCAGTGATGCCTTTCTGGGTTGGGGCACCAACCCCGCAGGTGATCACATCTATGTGCGCCATTTCCGCGATTGGAAGGCTTCGGTGGATGCGGCCCAGCTGGATGCCGACGGCCTCAAGGATTACGGCCGGCTCTGCGGCTGGACGCTGGCCAAGGCCCACGCCAGAGGCGGTGATCGGCGAGCCATAGCGGTTCACATTGATGACCCGAAGCGTTTTGCAGAGGGCGTTCTGGCGCAGGCGATCCACCATGCGGATCTGGCCGAGGCAGACCATGCCTCCTTTGTGGGAGCCATCACCCAAGGCCATGAACCCGGGGCAGAGACGCCCTAGGCCCGAGCTCCCTATTCAACAGCCTGGTGTTGCTGGTGGCCGATCACCAGCAACACCAGGCTGATCGCGCCGAGCAATCCCACCAGCAGGGCTGCAACAAGCATGGTGCCCGCCAGGCCACTGGCGTAGGTGTCGGACATCAGCTGGATAGCCTGCGCCGGTAAGCCTTTGGCGTGGCTCAGCATGCCGCTGCCCAGGGCCGCCCGCACCTTGGCTTCGAGTTCAGAACTCCAAACGGTTGTGGAGCCCAGCTTCAGCACCTGTTGATGCAGGTTGGCGGAACCGAAGCCGTCCACCATCGCGCCACTTGCTGCGAAACCCAAGGCGAATCCAAATTGCCCAGTCGTGGTGCGAAAGGCCGTGACGGGGCCGAGCGAGCCCGGCGGAGCCTCCTGCACGAACAACGCCGCCTGTGGCACGGCCATGAAGGCCAGACCACTGCCCACAAGCGCCATCGGCATCACCAGGGAGCTGTAGGAGCTGTCGGCGCGGATCGCGGCAAACCAGAGAAGCCCGAGCACGAGAGACACGGTGCCACCAGCCATCAACTGGGTGGTGCGGCGACCGGCCCGCATCAGCCGGCCGGCCGGCACAGCGCCAACGGCACAACAAACGAGCAGAGGGAGCTGGGCCAGGGCCACCTGAGCGGTGCTGAAGTGCTGCACCAGCTGCCAGAAGTTGCTCGTCTGAAGCTGCACCACGGCCCAGGCGAAATTCCCGGCGATGCCGCTCACGATCGCCGCAGCGAAGCAACCACGGCGGTACAGCGCAAACGGGAAGATCGGCACCTGACGGCCGCGCTCGATCAGCAGGTGCACGCCGAACAGCACCACCCCAGAGAGGGTGGGCACCAGGAACTGGGGCGAGCTGAAACCCTTGATGGCGTGACTCACGCCACTCAAAAAGAGCACCATCGCTCCCGCGATGCTGATTAGCCCTGGCCAATCGGGCTTGAGCTTGGCGTTGGCGGGCATCTGCGGCAACAGCAGCGGCAGCCACGGCAGACACAACAGCGCCAGCAGGGGCACCAGGCCGAGGGCCAGGCGCCAGCTGCTGTTGGCCAACAGGCCACCCAAGAGTGATGCGGCGATAAAGCCAGTGATGGTGCAGAGGTGCCACACGCCCAAAGCCTTGCCCAGCTGGTCGGGACGGCTTACGGCGCCGACGGCTGCAAAGGACAGCACGAGCACAGCACCAACGGCGATGCCCGCCATGGCACGGCCCAACAGAAACAGGCCCGCATGGGGCGCCGCCATGGCGATCCCATCCCCGGCAATCAGCATCAGCAAGGCGGCCATCAACACCTGACGACGCTCCGTGCGATCCCCAAGAAAGCCCATCAGCAACACGGTGGCCGCCTGAGCCAGGGTGGAGATGCTGGCAGCTAGGGCCAACGTGGCGCCCTGCATCTCAAGGGCTTGGCCGGCCTTCACCAAGGCTGTGTTGGCCACGCTCGGGATCAGTTGCAGGCTGGCCAGAACGCCTAGGAAGGGCACCGCCAGGGCTCTGGTGGGTTGAGCGCTCATGGGGTGATCAACAAAGGTGGTAATCAGCAGCAGCGGCTTAGCCGGCACTGAGGCCAGGTGCGCCTCAGCGCAAGAGACGCACGATTATGCGTTGAAGAATCAACTTCGCGGGCAGCGTCAGGGCAACTGCGCACCTCTGACTCAACGGTCGCCTTGGGGCACATGAGGAACGGGTCCAATGGGGCACCTCCCATGCTCGTCACGGCTTGACGACCGCAGCTAGGGCACCCTGTTAGGAGTCCGCATGGGTTAACCCGTGGGGCAGTTGACTGGGTCACCTGACGAATGAGGCCGCCTGGGATGACATCGCGCACTCGGCCCGTGGTGCTGGTGCTTGTGGTGGTGCTCTGCCTGGTGCTTACTGAGCAGATCGCCCGCGGGCTTGGCATCGAGCGGGCCGTGGGCCTGCTCAGCCTGGCGAACCTGGCCACCCTGGTGATCGGCATCAAGCTGGGCTGGCGTCAGGCCCTGCTGGGCGTTGGCAGCCTGGCGCTGCTCACCATCCCGGCCGTGCTGAGCCAGGGCGATCCGGCCGCGGGCACCGTCGTGATGACGCTCACAGCCCTCGCTCTGGGCCTGAGCGCCCGTTGGCAGCTGCAGCCGGTCTACTGGCTGATGGTGGTGAGCCTCTGCCTGCTGATCACCAACAGCCCGCTGGCAGCAACTGCCACAACCAGCGACCTGGCCAGGCTGGTGCTCGGCGTGCTCGCCTCAGGCAGCGTCACCACCCTGCTGCTCAGCAAGCTGTTGCCCCTCCCTGATGGGGCAGACACCCCAGGAGCATTTGCGGTGGCGCACAGCTGGCGCCGCGCCCTGGCCTATGGCTCGCTGCTGGCGGCCACCACCTTGATCACCACCCCGTTCGCCCTGCAGCACGACTGGCACATCAATGGGCTGTGGTTGATCCTCACGCCATTCCTTGTGCTGCGTCCGTTCGTGCGGGATGCCTGGAGGGTCGCTCTGCACCGCTCCATGGGAACCCTTGCGGGCGTTGGGCTGGTGATCCTCGTGGCCCCGGCCCTGCACCACACCGTGTCCCCTCAGGTGCCGGCCATCGCCCTGGCGGCGATCACCGCTGCGATCGCCGCCCGCAAAGGCCATCCAGCCCTGATGGTGGCCGTTCTCACGGCCACGATCGTGTTGTTCAACAGCAATGCAAGCGACCTGCCGCTGATGGCCGACAAACGTCTGCTTGCCTGTGCCATCAGCATCGCCATCAGCCTGGGCGTGATGGCCCTCTCCCACCCGATTGAGCAGCGCTTTCGGGCAGTCCACGGCGGAGAGGGACGTTGAACGCTCCATAAGGGAGTTCGCCAGGCCCGTGACGGCTGTCCGAGGAGGTGGCATCTCCGCGGACGGAGAGAACGTGGCGCTTGGGGCGGTGCACAGAAACCCCAGGACTTCCTTCCGGTCCAGCCGGGCCCCAAGCTTCTTGCTCTGGTAGGCAGGGCCATGGCAGACCGTCAGGTGGGTTCAGTTTTGACCCGTGCGGCCCCAATCTCAGCCCAGCTCTGCGTTGAGGAGGGCTTCATCGGCCTCCAGGTTGGAGGTGACGCTACGCCAATTTGCGGTGTACAAAAACCCTGATGAATCCGGTAGATTGCCTGTCGTAAAGTCGCACTTGGGCTGGTTTACTCGCCTTTGCTGATGTGACTATCTAGAAAGACCGGAACATCTCGCTACCCGCTATTCCTCGCCTTGGTCGCAGTCTTGGGCTGCGCGACTATTGGATTGTAAATAATCTGGATTTTAAAGTATTTTAAAATCGAAAAGCCATGAGATGCTGATTGGCCATGAGTTGCTGGGCTTCCTTGGGCTATCGTGCTAAAATCTAATAGGCCTATCTACTGTGACTGGTTCTTCGACCTCGCTGCCAGCTTTGCTCGTCTACGACGCTGGGCTGCCTGACCTCGATTTGCTGTTCGACGGGTTAGCCGAAGACGTAGTTGCGGTGCAAGTCGATCGCGATGCTGACGCTATTAGCAGGATCGCTGAGGCCCTATCGGCAACCGGGGCACGTCGCTTGCAGCTGCTGTGCCACGGCAGGCCAGGAGTTGCTCTTATCGGAGCCCAACCAATCACGGCCGCTGTACTTAGGGAGCAAGTGGACGTGGTGAGCAGTTGGAACTTGGAGGTCGTTGACCTGTTTGCTTGCCAAATTGGAGCCGATCAAGAGTTTTTGCAACTATTAGCTCAATACACTGGAGGCAGGGTTGCAGCAAGCAAGGGAGTAGTCGGGCATGCGGGAAACGGAGGTAGCTGGAATCTTTGCGGAGCAATAAGTACAGTAGTTCCTTTCAGCCGTTTTGCACAGCTCTCTTGGAACCATTGCCTCGAGACGCCGTTATTATCTATCTCCCTGTATTCGGCAGCTGAAATAAATGCATTCATCTCGGATCCTTCCTTTAGGTCTTCCGTCGAGGATTCAAGTGGCAACAATTTCAATGGACATCAGCATATCTTCCTAGATCTCACGGACACCGGATCGATTGCTGCTGACGACCTGACGGCACTTGATGGTCTAACCGCTGGCACCATCGATGCCAACGCTATTACCTCCATCACCGGCACCCTCGCTGCGGTAACGGGTGCCTATGAATTAGATCAAATATCTGGTCTGGGCGACAAAGCAGTCACCCTCACGGACACCGGATCGATTGCTGCTGACGACCTGACGGCACTTGATGATCTAACCACTGGCACCATCGATGCCAACGCTATTACCTCCATCACCGGCACCCTGGCTGCGGTAACGGGTGCCTATGAATCAAATCAAATATCTGGTCTGGGCGAAAAAGCAGTCACCCTCACGGACACCGGATCGATTGCTGCTGACGACCTAACGGCACTTGATGATCTAACCGCTGGCACCATCGATGCCAACGCTATTACCACCATCACCGGCACGGCAACCGATGTCGCTGCCGTCTATGCCGCAAAGGTCGTCTCTGGCAATGGCATCTCTGGCCTCGGCGATGAAGCTGTCATCCTCAACAATGCCCACTCACTCAGCCAGCTCAAAGCGATCAATGACGCCACCACTGGCGCCATCACCCTGGACAATTATTCCGTTTCCCTCAACGGCTCCGCAGTTGATATCGCCGGTGCCCTGACCGGCATCACT
>NZ_JAGQAY010000056.1:0-7134 GCF_024345355.1 Cyanobium sp. WKJ7-Wakatipu | reverse complement strand
GTACGAATCAATTTGCCGACAATATTGCATTGCTTGAGCACTTATGATCTGCTGCGACGATGCCGAAAGGCATTTTTTTATGGTGATCAGAGGCTGGCAAATCTCGTAAATTTCGAGGTACCCTTAATTGATTCGCGAGCTAGGCCAAACGCCTTAAAGGTTCTCATTCGCTGGCGGCATGCCTGAGCAAGATGAGTTGCTTCGTGCAAGAAGGTCTGATTTATGTAGGGGGCTGGATTTTCGCTAGCCAAGATCCTATCCGTGCAAATTGTCAGCCTGTTGCGGGTACGGCTGTAATAGCCAAAGATGTCATATTTTCTGCAAACATGAGCATTCTCGACGACCGTAGTTTTCTGCGACACTAGATGATAAATTTCCCGACTTCCAGCATCGAGGTAGGCAAGGAATTCCATGGAAAAATATGTGTTGATTTAGTATTTAGTTGTCAGGGAAAATGGCCGTAACGCCGAGCAAGCGTGCGTTGGGATGTTGCGCCATTGCAACGGTCTTTGCCTCGTCATAGTTGCGAGCCTGGCAGACAACGTAAAAAATCTTGCCTGCAACCCAGCAGGTAACGCGGCACTTCATAGCTTTCTGTTTATTGGTCGATCCCATCTCAATCGAACAGCCAGCAAAATTGATGGGCTTACATGCGAATGACGATTTCACCGTCAGGAGATTGCAAAATGCGTGGGCGATCGTTCGTCGATAGGCGTGGGCGCACCCGCCCGACTCAGGCTTGACCTAGCTCTCTGGTAGCCCTTTGTGGCCGGTCCTCTATCAAGGATTGCGCTGCGGCCCTGGCAGCGCATCGCCGGAGGTTTCTACGGTGCAGCGATGGCCCCAGATCTCAAGCACCCTGCCACCGGCGATTTGATTGTGTTGGCGGACGGTGAGCAGCTTTGGCGGCTTGGCTGGCTTGGTGCACCGGTTCTGGTCGTCACCAAGAACGGACCAGACGGCAAAGCCCTTTACCGGCTGGCCGATCCCAGATGCAAAACCTGGAACAAGGTCGGGGATATGAAGCTGCTTCCCTGGCCAGAAGCAGGCAGCTGAGCACAGCCAGATCTGTCCTGTCTTGACCTGACCTGCGCAGAAGAGTGGCCCTAGCCGGGTCGTCTTCCGGTGGGGCTTACTCCGGGTCCTCTCCATTGTGCTTCCTTCCTGCGTCAGTACGCCTCTGGGATCGGTCCCATCGCTGCGCCACACCTGGCGCCGAATCCCATGGCCACCTATTCCGCCAAGTCAAAGTTCTGCCGGCCAGAAGAAGATCCCTTCCTGCTGCTTGATCGCGCTTCGCGCTCCATCGAGCAGCTGCTGCGGCGCGATCTGCCGCTGCGCCGCACCTGGAGCGAGCAGCCCTATGGAGAAGAGGAAATCACCTTTTTAGAAGAGGAGGTGCTGCCTGCCATCGCTCAGTGCCTGGCCCGAATTGATGCCATCGATTCAGCCCTTAGCGCCGCTGGAGAAGAGCTCTATCGCCAGGAAGTCTTGGAAGCAGCTCAGAAGCGCCGCGTTCTGCTCCCTGGGGAGGTGGCGCTTATCTGAGCTCATGCAGGCCGCCATATCGGCGGCCTGCTTTATTTCTGCCCCCGGCAAGTGCACCTAGCGGTGCTGGTCTACTGGCGCACCTCGCGGTGCGGGTCTTCTGAACGCACCTTTCGGTGCGACAGAGCTTGGAGGAGAAGGGTTTGGTACGCGCAGGGAACTTCAGTGTGCGCAGGTGGCGCAAGGGCTACGCGAGCGGCTAACGCCGCCCTTGCCCTCACCGGCGCGATCACTTCAAGTCCTTTGCGCCCTATCCAATGGCCGCATCACCAAAGTCACGCCGCCAGAGCTCAGGTCCCTCGCCAGAAGAAGCGCTGGTTCGTGATCTTATCGAGCTCCTAGAAGCCGGCAGCACGCCATGGCGCAAGCCCTGGGATTGCCACACCGGCGGTGTTCACATCAATCTGCTCACAGGCCGTGCCTACCGCGGCAGCAATCCGATCCTTTTGGAGCTCGGCATGGCCATGCGTGGCGCCGAGCTGCCCTTCTGGTGCGGATTTGGGGAGGCCAAGAAGTTGGGCATCTTCCCCCGCAAAGGCTCAAAGTCCGTCCGCATCCTGCGGCCGCAGCTGCACTCCAGCGAGAAGGAGTCGTCCAATGGCGAGAAGGTTCTGCACAGCTGGGCCAGCTACCGCCCCGTGCCGGTATTCAATGCCTGCGATCTCGAGGGTGATGCGCTGGCTGGCTTGATCGCGGCACGGATGCCATCACTAGAAGCCCGGCCAGCGATTGAGCCGATCGCCCGCGCCGAGCACGTTCTCTCTACTTGGCTGGTGCCAGCTAGCTGGGGCGGTGAGCGGGCCTTTTATTCCACCAGCTCCGATCGCATCCAGCTGCCGCTGCGCGAAAGTTTCTACGGGGCCGCAGCGCTCTATGCCACCTGGGGCCACGAGGTCATTCATTCCACCGGCCACGAGTCGCGGCTTAAGCGGGATCAATCCGGCGCCTTTGGCTCCAGCAGCTATGCCCGAGAAGAGCTTTTTGCAGAGCTGGGCAGCGTTCTGCTGGGGCAGCGGCTGCAGATCGGCTGTGAGCTCTCTAATCACGCCGCCTATCTCCAGAGCTGGATATCAGTGCTGCGCCAATCCCCCAAGGTGTTGCTGCAGGTGATCAGCGCAGCCCGGCAGTCGGTGGATCTGATCTGCCCAGAGCCAGAAGCTTCAGATGCAGCCTTGGTTGAGCAAGAGCTCAGCCTCTCTGCTGAGCGCACCTAGCGGTGCGTCGCCGGCTAGGCCGGCTTTATGGGGCCTCTGGCCCCTCCCCCAGCTGGGCACTCATGCGTAGCTGAAACCGGGTGTCTGCAATCCAGGCCCTTTGTAATGCCAGGCAGCAGGACCGCATTCCTCGAGGTTTTCTCACCGCGCCCCTTCTGCGTAGAGGCAGCACTCAGCTCCGCTTGCTTTGGTTGATCCCGGCCGTAGCCGCCGGCAGGCGGAAAGAACTAGCACCGTTGGCTTTGGGCACTGCTGGTAATTCGTCGAGCACCCCTTGCAGGTTGCCCTCACTTGCTCGCAGACGGAAAGGGCTACGCAAGTGGCTACGCCACCCTTGCCTGCTGCTGCGCCGTGGGGCGTCACCTCGGGGTTCCTCGCCAAAAATTTCCATGGCAGCACCACAAGGCCCCGTCTGCAATATCCGCCTGCTGATCGTCCATCGCTATGCGCCTGGTATCAAAAAGAGCGGCGCTGTGCCCTGCACCGTTGAGCACTTCGGGATGCGCGGTAAGCCGGTCAAGAAGATGCGGCTGATCCCGGCTGAGAAAGCCTTTGCCTTTGCACGCAAGTTCCAGGGCCTCCCCGGAGTCACCGTCTCAGTCTGCTAAGCCCCCCAGTGGGGGGCCATCGGCCCCCTTTTATTGGGGTGCTGGCTTGGTGGCAGGGGGGTAAGAAGAGTAGGAAGGAGATAAGAGCAGCGGGCTTTCTTGCTTCACCCACTCCCGCTTGGTCGGGGTTACGCGGCGCTTACGGCCGCTGAATAAACCGTGCAAACCGTGCACAAACCGGGCACTTAACCGGTGGGACAACAGCGCACCAGGGGATTCCACCGCTCCCGCCTGCTCGGGTTCCATTGCCCCTTCTGCTCGCTTGCCAGCTGGAAGTAGAGCAGCGGCCTGCCGGCTCCAGCCGCTCGCTCCCGCTCGGGCATTCCGCAAAGGCCCGTGCCCGCTGCCGCACCGCTAGGTGCGCTGAGCAAAAGCTCCCATTCAGCACTCAGCTGGCCAGGGGGCCCATCGGCTCTGCAAAACCGCTCTCCAGTTTTCCCCGCTTCTCGGGGTGTCAGGTGCGCGTTCTTTGCATCACAGCGATGTTCCCGCTCTCCACCACCATGCAGTCCCTCATTGATGCTTGGGAAGAAGCACAGTCTTCCGGTCAATGGCAGGAGCCACAGCCCGAGCCCGCCTATCCAGCAGCCTGGTGGCTGATCCAGCTGGAAGAAGAGCCCCAAGAGCTCGAGCCTCCCCTGCGCTGGTCCGTATAATGCCAGCGAGCCGGCGGCCTTGGAGGCCGCCGGTTAATCCATGGGGGCCAAACAGCCAGGGCTTGCAGCACCAGCTCGCTCCTTCTCGTCGCACCGGCAGCTGCGCACAGCACGGGGTCTGCCAGGCAGCTCAGCTACCGCCAGCCGCCCGTAGATCAGCACCATCGGCTCCTTGCACTTCCCCTGCGTTGTGGTGCTCCAGCCAGGCGTTTTGCAGGTCAGCTCTGGTGAGCCGGTAGCCCAGCTGGCGGGCAGTGCGTAGCAGCTCTTGGCGGCTATGGCACTGGCGCAGGACCTGCTGGAGCGCCGGGCTGGTTTCTGCATCGGCCACCAACCGCTCCAGATCAGACCAGCTCATCTACTCAAACCAGAGATGAGCTCAAGCTCGCGTGAACTGGTGCCTGCTGCCAGGTTCCCTGAGGCACATTGCGGCGCATTGATGCAGCGTTGCGATTTCGTTGCTGCTGTGCTGAGCGCACCTAGCTGCCTTGAGGGCTAGAAGCTCGGTCCTTGCAGGTTGCCCGCAAGGGAATCGCTCGCCATTCAGCTCAACGTATACACATCACCAGTGACGTTGTCCAAATACAGGTCGCCGGTGATTGAGCCAGGGATCACAGGCGCAGGTGTCCCAGCCCCGCTGAACCACCCCGTACCGCGCATGCCCTGCGTCCCGACCGGGCCCTCCACTCCCTGCAGTCCTTGAGGGCCGGGTTCTCCTTGCAGTCCTTGCGGTCCCTGCGGGCCAGCGATGCCCTGGGGGCCCTGGATTGAGCCCCCATTCACCCAGCTGCTGCTGCCGCCATCCCACACCCAGAAGGAGTCATCGGCTTGCACGATGTAGGCAGCGCCCTGTTCGGCATCAGCAGGTAGATCCTCAACAGTGGCCACCTGCCCCTGGAAGGTGATGCCCAGGCCCGGTGCGCCCTGGATGCCCTGCAGGCCCTGTGGTCCTTCTGGGCCAGATAAACCCTGCAACCCATCTGGGCCCTGGGGGCCTTGAACCCCCTGAGCGCCATCGGCGCCAGGCTGGCCCTGCATCCCCTGGGGTCCCTGCGTACCGCGATCACCCTGCGGACCTTTGAGCGAACCGGAGGGAATCCATGCCATCGCATTGCTGCGGCCCGGTGGCCGGCGAGAACACACCCCCTATTGCCGTAATTGCACTCGACTGAGCTGAGCTCAGCTCAGTGCTGCAGCACCTGCCACCAAGAGCCGCGCAGCACCGTCACACCCGTACCGGCCATTTCCGAGCGAAAGCGCAGGCTGAGATTGCCACCATTGGCGCCGTTCTCCACCGTGCCGCTCACCAGGGCCCTAAGCACCGAGCTACCGGCCGAGGAGGTACCGACTAGGGGTGTGTCGTAGCTAGTAGCAGTGAGGTTGCGAAAGGTGGTGAGTGATTCACCGCCCACCAGGTTGTAGATCACCGCCTGGGGAGCAGTGGGGCCCAAGAGGGTGGTCACCAGGCCGGTGTTGTTGGCACCGCTCGAGAAGTAGAGCTCCGCCGAGAAGGAGAGCACCTGCTGGGCCGCCAGCTCTGTGGTGAACAGGTTGAGCCAGCTGCTGTTGGATGCCGTGCTGAGTGCCGCCGGTAGCCGCCCTATCCGCAACATCGAGGGGCCCTTGAGGTTGCTGCTGAGGGTCCAGGGCATGGGGCCGTACGCCTGCGGTCCAGCAGGCCGCTCGAAGGGGTCGGCTGCTATTGCCGCCTCACTGCAGCAGCTGGACTAGCCCTGCAGCCCAGTCAGTGCGAGGATGATGGAAGAGGTCTAAACGATGGCAGCAGCAGATCAAGAGCTTCAGAGACTGCGTGCAGTGGCACGCCGTCAGCCCCTGCAGCGGCGGATCATTCGCTCTGTGGCGAGCTCCACGGCCATTGAGACCCGTCAATCCATCAGCAGCATCGAGGCCAAGCTGCTCTCCACACAGCAAGTTGTCGTCAATCGTCGCCTGGTAACGCTCGCCTGAAGAGCTGCTGCATCGGCTCAAGGTCGCGACCAAGACCAGCTTGGATCGCTGCGAAGTACTCGTCGGGTCTTTTGTCCCAGGCCGTGTAGTCCAAAGGACCGATCTCGGCTTGAACAGCCATGACATCGCTCAGAAGCCGTGCGATACGTCCATTCCCTTCACGAAAGGGGTGTATCAAGATCAGCTCAACATGCACTGAACTCAGCGCATCAAGCAGCTCATCGATGCTCTTTGGCTTGCAGGGCGTCAAGACATCGAGTTGCTGCTGCTGAAACTCGAGCAATAGATCAGAAATAAAGGCCGCCGTTGCAAAGGGGAAGCCATCTTTGCTGACGTTGACTGTGCGCTCGGCTCCTGCCCAGGTGTAGATGTTCCCAAGCCAACTGCCATGCCATGAAGTCAGCATCGCCGTCGTCAGACTCTCCTGGCAGGCGGGATCACTTAGCACCGCTTGGTAGAGCTGGCGCAGAAGCACCTGCTCAACGTTGGCCATTTCCTCTGGGTCGGTGATACCCAGCAGGTTGCGCAACACCAGTCCATTTGAGCCTGGCTCGCACTCAGCTTCTGCGCCTACGACGCGGTAGCGGCTCATGCAGGCTCCCGTTCAGTGCAATCTTGCCCTGTTCCGCTCCCGCTGGCTTCAAGCCGTCAACGCATAGAGATCACCGCTGGTGATGTCGAGGTAGAAGTCGCCGGCCCTGGCATCAGGCAGCAGGCCGGGCGGTCCATCACCACTCCACCAGCGGGTGCCGCCATTACTGCCAGGCGGCATGGCCCAGGTGCCATCAGCACAAAGGAACAAGGAGCTCGAGCCATCGCTGGCTGGTACACCCCCAGCACTGGTTCCGCCACTCCATGGCGTCAGGCTCCACTGCTGGGTTGTGCTGCCGTCGTAAGCAGCGCCACTAAGGCCAGCACCAGGGATCAAGGGCAGCACAGCGCCCGGCGCTGTTCCACCGCCTCCTCCATCGGGTGTTGGGGTGAGCTCTGGCTGCCAGATCGGACATCCCGCCACGTGATTACCCAGCTCACTCCGCACAGGGCGAACTGGTCGCATAGACTGGTACGCATATACCAGCTAGCCCATGTCGCGCAGTGCCGTCCAGTTTCAGAAAGGCCTCTCGCTGCCTGAGTTCCAAC
>NZ_JAGQAY010000055.1:0-7586 GCF_024345355.1 Cyanobium sp. WKJ7-Wakatipu | reverse complement strand
TCCAGTACGAATCAATTTGCCGACAATATTGCATTGCTTGAGCACTTATGATCTGCTGCGACGATGCCGAAAGGCATTTTTTTATGGTGATCAGAGGCTGGCAAATCTCGTAAATTTCGAGGTACCCATATATTCCTCTCAACAATTTACCATCACCCATAAGCCATGTCTAATGAACTTTTTAATGCTGGTCTAGCATTTAGGCAAGCTATTCAATCACGCCAGATCCCCCCGCATCAATTTGGGGCCTTACTCCAGGATATCTGCACTGATCAGCCAGGACTCAAGCCAGCACTGCTTGACCTATCTGCAAGACAGGTCTTTAGAGAGATCATGCTGCACCAACCAACCACACAGAAGGCACTTGCGAAAGACCGGCTGCTTTCGGAGATCAGGCCTCTTTATCGCGATGAAATCGTTTCTCAGCTGACAGCTTTTATTGATGGAGCTCTTGATTTGAATACTATTGATCATGTGGCTTCTGGTTCACAGACTATAAACGAAAGATCACTGCACAAGCCGAGGCAGCAAGGAGTCGCCGGCCTTACGTCTGGAAGTTTTTACGCAGACAATCCAAGTCGACTGCTGCTGCTTTCTGTATTATCATTTGGAATCTATACTTTTCTATGGTCTTACCGCCACTGGCGGCATTACAAGAGGGTTGCTGCTACTTCGCAGTCCCTCCCTGCGTTGCGCAAGAATGACGCGAGCATTCTCCCATTCTGGAGTGCATCCTTTGGAGGTTTTTATATCATAGGTGCCTCTAGAAGGATCCGTCTGAGACTCAACGAGCTCGGCTTCGATTCTGATGAGCCAAGGCCGTGGCTTGTCTTCATTCTTTTCTCGCTTGTTCCTTCACTGATTAATCTTCTTCAAGCTTCTGAGTCGGTTTCAACAAATATAGTTCTGCTAGCAGTCTCCATCTCGATCATTATTGTTGCTTATATGCAGCCTGCTCGCCTGCAAGAGCTGGCCAATAAAGTTCTTCAGCAGGAAAGCGGAGTGCGACCGCAGTTCCGAACGCTTAACGCCTGGGACTGGCTATTTGTCATTTCCGGAGGAATTTTCTCGGTTTTATACATTATTGGAATGCTGGTTCCGCCTTCATGGCTGGAGAGCTAGCTTTCGATTGAGGTTCCAGAATTTATCCGCGACAATTATGCCTTTTTTTGGTTATTCAGCAGGATTGATTTGCATCCAGCTCGGATGTAGTCCCGCCAGCATGTGATGACCGCAACTTGCCTGTAGGCTCAATGGTTCAACCAGGCCTTAGCAATGGGTATGCTAAGGGATAAGACTAGGCCTGGCTTTGGGGATTCGTTTCTCACCAGAGCACTCGAGCTAGTCATATCCGGTCATCAGCAACACTTAATTTTATCTCAGACGTTTTACCGTCACCTAAACTCTTCAGCATGTACCATTCACTTCGAATTTTGCTGATGCAGCCTAGAAGAAAACTAGGCTTTTGTTTGCGCCTACATATTTAATCTGGCTTGTCAGAACAGTATCTGGCAGGCATCAAGGATGCTTTGACCTCCAACCAGTACAATTATGTTATGCACCTCATGCGCGCTAGACCTACAGCAGATCATTATACTCATGGGTAGTGTCGCTACGAAACGAACTCTATCGATCCGGAAACTTATTCTCTACATGTTGCCTCCTCTAGTCTGATGAGATCAAGCAGCACAGCCGAGCCAGACCGCATCAGCGACCAGCAGCTGGGCTGCAACCTGGCGGCCCTGATTGCTCAACAGGCATCATCAAACCTGCCCTTCAGCGTCATCTACGGTCAGCTTCAAGATTTGCTTGGCGATGACACCGCTCTGCTTGGACCGCTGCGGGATTTGCTGGGTCGCCCCGCCTTCCAGCAGCTTCTTGGGCTGAAACGACACTCGGTGCAGCTGGGGGCTCGTGATGCCCTTCTTCAGGATCTGGCGCTCACCTACAACGCTGGGATGGTTGTCCGTTTAGCGGTCGTGATCGACGGATGCATTGGCCTTCCCCCCGGCTCGGTACCGCCGATGTCACAGCAATCGGCTTACAGCACTCAACCATTCACTACTTCGCCAACTTCGGTCCACACCCAAAGACCTCTGCAGGGTTCCCCTTCCCTTGTCTCAAACAGTCCGACTCCTGTCGTGATAGCGCTGGCAGGCAGTCTGGTGGACACCACCTGCCAACCGTTGAACTCCTCTAACAATGACGAGGATGTTGATGCTTCGCACTCAGGAGCTTTGTTGGAGACCATCCGCTACAACTTGCGGTGGCCGCGGCTGGCGCGATCCTCGCGCCTTACGGCCACGGCGGTTGGGGCCGTCCTCGTGCTGGTGGGCATTGCTTCGGTGACGCGCCCACGACCGCCCTCCCCCGGCCCCAGCCGAACCTCCCTTGCCGCGCAACCCGCTGCCACTACAGTGTCAGTGGAAGCCAGCAAAACCGCCGTGCCACCGGCTCCAGTAGCGGCGATTCTGCCGCTGCGGGCCGAGGCCCCTAGCGAAGCTCAGGTTCAGGCGCTTTTGGCGGCCTGGCTCGATGCCAAGACCTCCATCCTGGCCGGCAAGAACAGCCGCATCCCTCTAGATACACTGGCTCGGCCCTCCCAGTTGGATCGCCTCAGAGCCGAGCGCGATAGTGATAAGGCCCTCGGCGAAACCCAGAGCATCAGCACCGACATCACCAAGCTGGTGATCAACGAGCGAGACGCCAACCGCATCGCCGCCACGGTGGGGATGAGCTATACCGATCAGCGGCTCAACTCCAAGGGGGATCCTCAAGGCGAGCCCAGCAAGATGGAGCTTCGCAACCTCTATGTGTTTGGCCGCGACGGAGGTATCTGGCGCCTGGTGAGCTTCCAGAAAGCTCCCTGACCAGCCGGACTGGTTTTTACGATCGTTTGAATATGGGGTCTAGGCCCCAACCCCTGGCCCCGGAGTGGCACCGCCGATGTCACAGCAATCGGCTAACAGCAATCCGTCATCTTCGATATCGTCATCGTCATTTCACCCCCCAGATCTCAGAAGGGTTCCCCTCTCGCTGCCGCAAACAATCCGACCCTTGCCTTGGTGCCGGTGGCCTTGTTGCTGCTGATCGCGCTGGGGGCCGGCTGGTGGTTGGGCAGCCAGCAGAACTGCCGCCAGGTGATCGTTTATCCGGGCATTCAGCGCCTGGCTCCCTAACGGCAGCCGCAGCGGAGAAGCCCCAGGGATTCACGACAGCACAACGTAACCCGGACACGTCACTATTGACTGCACTGATGGAGAGGATGAGAAGTGTAGTGACGGATTATGACTTGATGAGCAAGGTTGGCAAAATGAAAGCAGCCAAAGCAATCGCAATATAAATCAGCCAAGATGGCACAGAAAGTTGTACCATTAAAAGTCCGCCCGCGCACAATGTCGCCAAAATAATAATATCAGCGACTAGCATCCTTTTGCTTCTAGGAATTTGCAGCTTGCTGGCGCCGACGGGCCTGCAAGGACGTAGAACGGAAGCTGCTTCCCTATCTGCATTGGTTTCCCTGTAACGACGACTGAGCGCCTTAAATACATGTCCTCTTTGGTATAGAGCGGAGGTGTTGTTTGGCGTCAATCGGAGCGCTTCCGTTAAATCGTTTAGTGCCTCTTGATAGTTGCTTTGCGCTGAATATGACGCAGCTCTAAGCATGTAGTCGGCAGCCTGGACAGCCTGTCGGTAACTCATGGCTTTAGTTGCTAGCTCAATCGCGTGCATATGATTACCACTTGAAGCCTCATTCTTTGCCCGCTTTAAGCAGTCGCTTGCGATCCATTCCCGGGCTTCTACATGGCCACGATCGGCCGCTGTCTTGATCTTATTGCGAGCCACGTCTGGCTCTAGCATCGCTTCGTGGATAGTGCCAAGATGGTATAGTATCTGCATATCATCCGCATCAAAATGTACCACACTGGTCAAGTCTTGAGCCGCTTTTGTCAAGTCTCCGGACTTGGCATGAAGGCTTGCCCTCTGCCGGTAAAGCCGCGCATTAGTACTGTCAAGCTGAATCGCCTCTGAATATTTCGAAATTGCTGTCTTGATGTCACCGATGCGGGCGGCTTCCTCGGCTAGTTTGCAGTAACACTGAACAAGTTCCTGCGTGTTTACTGCTACAACTGGTTGACTCCTTGGCACAGGCGCATTCTCTGTGCTACCTGGGGGCTCTTGGCCCCCGTTCGATAGGGACAGCACATTTGATGGAAGATCCAAGAGTCCATTCAGAAACTCAGCTGAACGCTCTAGGATTCCCTGGTTACACCAGGCGGCAATATCCTTCAGCATGGCATCCCGCCCTGCCATCCGAGCGGCAGAACTCGTATGGTTCCGCAATGCCTCAAAACCTGGGCGCTCGGTCAACTGCCGAAGAGCAGGCCATAGCGATCGATCATCACCGAGTAGGTCTTGCAAAATGGCCTGGCACAGCTGGGGTGTCGGGCTCTTGATATTGTCCAATGCCCTGGCAAGGTTCATTCCCAGGTCGTGATCTCCCCTTGGTGCCGCTTGCGAGGTCATAGCTGTAGGGGCTTCGCCAGACTGCTCATTCATCCTCAATCATAAATAGCCACTGCTCTCAAAGCCCACCTGTGTTGGAGCAGCAACAAGAACAAGTTGCTGAGCGATACGAACAAGGCTTTTTCTACGACTTTTGCCGTAGCCAAGGCAAGATTATAGAGGTCGATTTTGGCTATGATTTGAATGCCTACATGGCAAATAATATATTGATTTTTGCAGCTGTAGCTTGGCTGTAAGGAGTTGATCAAATCTTCTGATTGAGCAATACCTGCGCTGGCATGAAAGTCGAGACCAAGACGTGTGCCTCTGCAAGGTTCCATTCCGGAGGTAGCGCTGATCAGAATCAGGCTGATGAAGCCCGTCCCTTAGTGTTGCTCTACTTCACCCTCAGGACGGTGACAGTAGGTAGCCCATCCGAACCCGCCCGAGTCAGAGACCACAAGCTGGGGCAGCAGCTTGCCGGGCTGATAGCTCAGCAAGCGGTGTCCAGCCTGCCCTACGGCACCATCTTCAGTCAGATCCAGGATCTTGTCGGCGAGGACACCGCTCTCTTGGGTCCGCTGCGGGATTTACTGGGGCGCCCTACCTTCCCGCAACTGTTTGTCCAGAAGCAGCACTCGGTGCAGCTAGGGGGTCGCGATGCCCTCCTGGAGGATCTTGGGCTCACCTACAACAGCGCGATGGTGGGTCGACTGGCTGATGTGATCGACGGATGCCTAGGGCGTCCACTCAGCATGGCGTCATCGGCGGCCCAGCCACCTACCTACGCTTCCCGGCAGCACTTCACGTCACACGCGCCTTCAACGCCTCACCCCGCCACACAGCCTTACGCTGCGACTGGACCCATCAACTACGCCCCAGCGGGGACGGGGCAGCCCCAAATAATCCAGACAGCGCCGAGCAACCCTCAGACTTCAATCTTGATCGCGCTGGTAGCCATGTTGGGCGGCGCCGTCATTGTTGGTCTTGCCTGGCTCTTCTTAGGAAACCGTCTTCAGCAGAGCACAGCCTCCGTCCCATCACCGAAGGCCCCCCTCAGTACACCGCAGCCTGCTGAGCCGGCTGCGGATCCTCCTACTCAGGCACCATCGAAACTACCGACAGCTCCCAACGACTCAGGACAGGGAGCGTGGGGCAGTGCCTCCGACTATAAGTTCGGACAACTTCCCGGGGGTGATTACCCGCAAAGCTGCGCTTTTTCCCGCACTGACCCCAGCGGGCGCGTTAATACGGACAAATCACAAGTGGAGTTCTGGGCTTGCCGCGATGTGGGAGGTGATGCCGAGAATGGATATAAAGTGGCCTGGGCTGATGGTAAGGAGACTACTTACACCTACAGTCCAGAGGGGCAAGGTGCTGTGGTGGGCACCAATGGCAGTAGTCATCCAATCACCTGGCGGAATGACACCCATCAAGGCGATTCAATCATCGTGATCAATCATCAGGATGGGGCTGTCTCCTGGATCCCTGGGAACGTCCGTTGAGCAGTCCCATCGAAAGCGGCCACCAGTCCAATCGGGCCTTGGATCCAGCACAACCCGAGCCGCCAGCAGATCAAGCGGGACCAGATCATCCTGTTAAGGACTCAGAGCCAATCGGGCCGTACTTCGCCGGAACAGTTCTTGGTCTTGTTTTACTCATGCTGGGCGGCCTCGGCTACCTGCTAGCAATCACGGTGCGGCAACAACCCAAAGTGATTGATCCGCGTTGGGGACTCGATCCGTCTGGTGTTGCATCCAATGGGAACTCTCCTAACCAATCTGGTCTGCAGCTGAACTCTGAACACACCAAAAGCACAACGCCTCGGATCAACGGCGACCAGGCAGATCAGCGTGTTGCACTGGCATGCCTGAGCGGTAGCCAGACAGAATTGCAAGCGCCGGCGGATCCCTCCAACTACGGCACGCGCCAGGCCACTGACTGGAAAGGGCGGCCAGTAGCCAACAAACCAGCTCTGATCGTGCTGCACGAGACTGTGGTCGATGAGAGCACCGCACTGGCTCTGTTTCAAAGTACCCGCACCAGCGATGCCCAGCAGGCTAGTTATCACATGCTGATCGGCCGCGATGGCCGGCGCCTGCGTCTAGTGGCCGACAGTGAGAGGGCCTACGGCGCCGGTGACTCTGACTTCAAGGGAATGGCTGTGCAGCTCAAGCCTGGATTGCAGCCATCCTTGAACAACGTTGCTTTGCACGTGAGCCTTGTCTCGCCTCCCGACGGAGCGGATGGCGAGCGGGGCCACCATTCCGGTTACACCAATGAGCAGTACCGCAGCCTGGCGTCACAGATTGCCCAATGGAAGGTGCTGTATGGCATCGGCTCAGGCTTGGTGGTAACCCATCAGGAGGTTGACCGCAGCGGCAGCCGCCGTGATCCACGCAGCTTCAACTGGGCTCATCTTGACCAGAATTTCCGCAGTCAGTGGCTGGCATGCGGCGGATCGCCGCTCACCGCTGATTTAGGGCGCACCGGCGTTCGAACCCAGGGGCGTTGAATGACCCACTGAAGTGCAAGGTTGGGATGGGAATCGGCCGGGAGATCGGCGAACAGGTGCACCAATGGGTGAACAGCGGTGAGCTGAACAACCTGCCGCGCCAAGCGCTTGTCAATCGGTTGATCGATGCCGCCGGTGCATCGCGACGACTTCACGGGCCGCTGCTGGATCTGGGCCGACAACCATTGTTTTTGCAACTGCTCGGAGAGCAGCAACAAGCCAAGGCACGCGCGACTATGCAGGCCCTCACCGCTGAGCTGGGGGAGATCTATAGCAAGGACATCCTCACTGAGCTGGTGCAGCTGCTGGAAGCAGCCATTGGCATCCCCGGGGTCTCACAGGCCACAGAGCATTCCTGCTCGCCTTCGGCAGCAGATTCAGGTTGGATCGCACACCATTCTTTTGTTAATTCTTGGCGTCTGGCCAGAACGCTGCGTCCGCTAGGAGCGTGTCGCAAGTTGCGGTGAGGCCAGGAAGCGGTGATTGAGCTCCTGTGATTGCGGAATATCCGATCGCAGCCGTGGGGACATGAACCAGGACCTCAGGCCGTTGCCAGCGATGCCCG
>NZ_JAGQAY010000054.1:0-7608 GCF_024345355.1 Cyanobium sp. WKJ7-Wakatipu | reverse complement strand
TAAGATCGAGATCTGTTGCGGCTGAATGGCTTTCGGGCACAGGGAGGAGGCAATTCCGCCGACCTCAACTCATGCTGGCAGCCCAGGCAAGCTCGCCTGTGCCAGACTTTGAATCAGCCCTGCCACCGCATAGGCCCGAGCTAGTTGATACAGATATGTTTCGCGCCCACCCAGCATGGTGTTGACGTCGGCATCCAAAGGTGTGGTGATGCCCAGCTGGCGTGCCCGCCTCACCACCTGTGGAAAACCAGCTCGCTCGCCAAGCCGCAGTGCTACCACGTTTTCCGAAAAGGCAAAACCATCAATCACGCTGGCGGTGCCGCCTGGCGAACCAGCCCCGTGACTGCATCCGGCCACATAGCCGAAGGGCGCACAGGAGATCTGATCTTCCAGCTTCACACCAGCCTCAAAGGCCGCCAGGAATGGAAACAGCTTGAAGGTGGAACCCGGCTGACGCTCGGCTTGCACCCGATCAAAGCTGGAGCGGTCATAGTCCCCGCCGCCCACGTAGGCCAAAATCTCACCGGTGCTGGGCTTGACACTGATCAAGGCCCCCTGGGTAAGGCCCACAGCTGCAGCCGGGCCATCGAGGAACCCGCGTAGCTGCTCCTGGGCAAGCAGCTGCAGTTGGGGATCAATGGTGCTTTCCACGTAGTAATTGCCGCCTAAATCCTCATCGAGGTTCAGTCCGAAGCGCCGACCCTCCAGCTCCCCCATCACGTAATCACTGAAGTAGGGGTAGGCCTCGATCGAACTCTCCCGGCAGGCGGAGGCATCGATGTTCAACGGCTTGCGCTTCGCATCCTGCAGGGTCTGATCGGCCTGGGGTCCATACCCCAAAAAGCCCTGGTCATGCATCAACGCCAGTACAAGATTGCGGCGCTGGGTCGGCAGCCATTCGCCCTCGCGCACGGCGGTAATCCGTTGCTGGTCGTGCTCGCTCAGCTTCCCGTTGCCGCGCTTGCGCAGGATCTCCTCCCGGGAGGTGGCTTCCTCCCATGGCTGCGGCGCAAAACAGGGGCTGTAGCCATTTGGGCTGGGCAGCAAGCCCACCAGAAAAGCCGACTGCGCCAGATCCAGCTGACTAGCCGAACGCCGGAAGTAAAGCTGGGCGGCCTGTTCGAAGCCATCGGACCCCAGCCCCAGATGGGCCCTGTCGAGATACATCTTCAGGATCCTGTTCTTGCTGTAGCCCACCTCCAACTGCAGGGCCACCCACAGTTCCCGCAGCTTTCGGGTGAGGCTGTAATCGCGGCCCACATCGGAGTAATACAGCCGAGCCACCTGCTGGGTGAGGCCGCTGCCGCCACCGCTGCGCAGCAGTGCCGAGCGCAGCGTGCCAAATAGATCCAGGCCGCTATTCCAGCCGAAGCGCGACTCTTCCGAGGCGATCAGCGCCTGACGCAGATGCAGCGGATAACTATCCAGCGAGGGCAACGCCGTGGCCGACCCCTGTTTGGCATCCACCTGGCTGCCATCACTGGCGAAAATCTTCACCGGACCGGTGATGGATCGGATCTTGGATCCACCCGCAACTGTGGCTGCTGTGAGCATGCCACTCACCAGCAGTATCGATCCCACCAGGCTGCCCACCCCGAGCCAATGGATCACCTGCTCCAGGGCACTGCACGGATGCCTGTAGCGCAGCACTGGGGCATCACCCTTAAGAGGTGAACCCAGCCACACCGCATCCCCATCCCGGAGGCTGATTGCCTTGATGCGCCGATCCCGGTGGAACAGACCGTTGGCGGAGTTGAAATCCTCGAGGGTGTAATCGCGATCACTGGCGCGGGAGCGCTCGAGGATCGCGTGCACCCTGCTCACACCAGCCACCTCCACCGGCATCTCGCATCCGGAATCGCGGCCGATGCGCAGCCTCCTCCCTTCCAGCACGAGCCTGCAGATGCACTGGTCTCCCTTCCAAAGCTCTGCAATCGCCTCGCGTTGACGCAACTGCTGCCATGCCTGGCGAATGCCCCCTCGGCCGCGCAGCGCATCCATCAACTGGCCCCAAGACTGCCGGCGGGTTGCTGGGATGGCTGGAACCTCCTGATCCTTCGGAGTCGGCTGTATCACCAAGGCCATGAATTTGCCTCGGCATAGAATACGAACAGTATTCCTAAGTGCCGTTGCCACGTCAGCACGACCCCTGGGAGCCGTTTCGCCTTTGGCTGGCCATAACACTCGGCGTCTACGCCATCCGGGCATTGTTTGCCGCGCAGTGGGTCGGAGCGATTCCAGGTTGGGTTCTACTTATGATGGTACTTGGTAGCCTGGGGCTCGCCACTCGCGCCTTGCTGTTCCCTGCCCGGGTGATCCCCTACCGCGAAGGAGACGGCGGTTGGTGGAACGACCTTCGCGATGACTGGCGCCTGTGGTGGCAACGTCGTCGGCAGAACAGATGAGCAAGACGGCGCACCTATACTTGCTTGAAACCCCAAGCAAGCGGCTGGAGCTCAAAAGCAGCCAACCGCTGACCATTGGCAGCGCAAGCAAAAACCTTCTGGCTCTAGTGAGTCATTTCGGCGTGTCGCCACACCATGCCGTAGTGCGCTGCACACCACCCATGGCTGGGTGGTGTGCGACTGGCAGAGCAGCGACGGCACTTACTTGGAGGGGGAGCGGATCCGCCGGTGCCGCCCCCTGAGCCATGGGGATGAAATCCGGCTGGGTCGCCAAGGGCCGGTGCTGGTCTTCAGTCTGGATAATTCTGCAGCGGCCTCAGCATCAGAACCAGAAGCAGCGGTCGCGCTTACAAGCGCTCAAGCACCGCCGCCCAAGCCACCACGCAGCATCGACATAGACGGAGCTTCCGTATTGTTGTTACAGATCCGATCAGCAACAGTACTAAGCGAACCCCACTTCCCCCACATCTTCAGCTGGTGGCTGCTCGCCAGCGTGGCGCTGCTGCTGGTACTGCCCTTTCGGATCGGAGCACTGCCAATCTTTTGGCCCCTGGAGCTGGCTGCCTTAGCCGGTTGGATTTTCCTGGGCTCCCGCAAGAACCACGTACTGATCATCGTGGAGCACGACGGCCAGGCCCAGCGACGCAAGTTCGCTAATCGCGTCACCGCCCTGGCGCACCGCAACGGCATTCGAAAGGCGATCGGCCAGAGTGTCAAAACTCCTTGAAGCAGTTGTGACCTGGATCCTGCCGGAAGGCGCCTGGCTGCAGTTCGAGGGGTTAAGCAGCCCGGTGCAGGTGCTGCGCGGCCTAGGCGGCGGCGGACAGGGGCAGGTGTTTGAGGTGGATGTGGCGGGCGAGCGGCTGGCGCTCAAGTGGTATTTGCCCCGCTGCCTGGAGCAAGACCCTCACCTAGAGCAGCGGCTGCTCGAGAGTATTCGCGCCACGGCCCCAAGCCGGGCCTTCCTCTGGCCGATTGCCCTGCTGCGCCCGACGCCCGCCAGCGGCACGCTGATCCGCTGCAAAAGTCCCGGCTTCGGCTACTTAATGGAGCTGCGGCCGCCGCAGTTTGTGGGAGCTGTCGAGCACTATGCAGGCCGTCTTGACATCACCCTCAGCCAGGCGATGCAGGCGGGCTTCTTCCTTGCGGAAGCCTTCCATTCCCTACATAGCAAAGGCCTCTGTTACAAGGACATTTCGCTTGGCAACCTCTTCCTGGAAGCCGCGACAGGCCGCATCCTGATATGCGACAACGACAACGTGGATGTGGATGGCCGAGGCCTAGGCAGCGTGATCGGCACCTCAGGATTCATCGCACCAGAAATCCTGATGCGGCGCAGCAAACCCGGCACCAACAGCGATCTCTTCTCGCTTGCCGTCCTGCTGTTCATGCTCATCACTAGGCACCACCCGCTGCGCGGGCAGATGGAGCTAGCCATTCGCTGCTTAGATGAACCGGCTCGCCGCAAGCTATACGGGGAGGACCCTCTATTCATCTTCAACCCAAACGATCAGCGCAACCGCCCTGATCCAATGGAGCATGCAGCGGCCTTAGTCCTTTGGCCCCTCTATCCGGCATCGCTGCAGCAACTTTTCTTGCAGACCTTCGGACCTGGGATGACCAACCTCAGTCAGCGTGCCCTCACCGGCCAGTGGATGGAAGCCCTGTCCTCCACCCTTGACCAACGCCAGAGCTGCCCCAACTGTGGCTCTGAACACTTCGGCACCCAGCCAAGTTGTTGGCATTGCGATCATCACCTGCCTGCCACCGCGGCCATACTCACCTCCAACGGCCGGATATTGGCCAGCCCCGGCAACACCATTCACCGCCATCACTTCACCAGTCTGGAAGAACCCCGGCTCGATCAGCCAATGGGCCGGGTGGTAAGCCACCCGGATGACGACAGCCTGCTGGGCCTACAAAACCTCAGCGACCACCCCTGGCAAGCCACAACCTCTGGAGGGCAGCGGCATGCCGTGCATCCGGGCAAAACCTGTAATCTCGGTGCGCTTCACAAGCTCGATACACCATGGGGTGATCTGCACTTGGAGCCCAACAGCGGCGAACAAACCAGATCTGGATCCTGATGCCCGGCTTTCCTAACGTTCGTCTGGCCAATCGGCCTCTGCACTTTTTCTATTTATGCGATTGCTCCGGCTCCATGGCCGCGCAGGGCAAGATGCAATCGCTCAACCAGGCCATTCGCCAGTCGCTGCCGGGCATGAACCGAGTAGCCCGCGACAATCCAGAAGCAAGGGTGCTGGTGCGGGCCGTGAGCTTCGCCGATCAAGCCAGTTGGCACATTCCCGAACCCACGCTTGTGGAAGGGTTGGAGTGGCGCGATCTCCAGGCCGGTGGTTGCACCGCCATGGGTGCTGCCCTGGAGCTGGTGGCTGAGCAACTGCGCGCCCCACCGATGGAGGAGCGTGCCCTGCCCCCGGTACTGGTGCTGATCTCCGATGGTCAGCCCACGGATGATTTCGAAGCGGGTCTGGCCCGACTTATGCGGGAGCCCTGGGCCCAGAAGGCAGTACGCCTATCCATCGCACTGGGTCATGACGCCGATCTGGAGATATTGCAGCAGTTCATTGGGCCCGCGCCAGCCAACCAGCGCGGGCGCTCCCCACGCCGTCCGCTGCAGGCCAGCAATGCCACCTCCCTGGCCCAGTTCATCCAATGGGCCTCTACCGCCGTGGTGGGGGCCGCTTCGATGCCAGTCAGCCGCATCGGCGAATCAGCAGAGGAGGGAAACATTCCCCTGCCGGATCTACCGCCAACGGAGATGGATCCGATGGATGACATCGGACCGATGGTGTGGTGAGCTCCAACCAAGGCCCTTGGAGTTGGTCTGCGCCGCTGCACCGCAGCCGATCTGGGGCCTCCCATCAGCGCCGCGGAGTGCCCTGCCAAGACTCCTCCCTGACCGGGACCCTGCGCAGCGCTGATGGCCTGGAGATTGGCCTGATGGCCGTAGCCGATGGCCATGGAGGCAGCCGCTACTGGCTCAGCGATGCGGGCAGCCAACTAGCCTGCCAACTAATGATCCAGCTAGCGGGACAGGATCTGGCTGGGCAGCCTCTGGAGAACGGACCGGATCAGCTGGAGGCGGTGTATCGCTGGCTTGCCTATGAACTGCCTGGGCGCATCGTGACCGCCTGGCAAGAGGCGATCAGAGCAGACTGGCAGACGAGGCAGCTGCCACCGGAGAAACAGGGAGAACCATTTTCGCCCCAGACCTACGGCACCACCCTGGCCCTGGTGATAACGACGCCAGGGTGGTGGGCTCACACCGGGCTCGGGGACTGGGATCTAGTGCTGTTGAGCAGTGACCAGCCAGACTGCATCATCAGCCAGGAAAACGATGACGGCCTGCAGGCAGAGGCCACCGAGAGCCTCTGCCTGCCCAGTGCTAGATCCTGTTTCGCAGCCCGCACTGCCGTTTATTCGCTCTTGGGAGAACGGAGGAAGGCCTGTGGTCTGATGCTCTCGACCGATGGGGTACGCAAATCCTGTGCCGCCGACGCCGACCATTTGGCTCTGAGTCGCTTTCTGTTGGAGGAGATCCAGCAACTGCAGGAACGCTCTGCCGGTGAAACACACTTGCTCGATGCCAGCCTCGATCGCATCAGCCGGGAGGGCAGCGGCGATGACGTAACGGTGGCCCTAGCTTGCTTCGGCGACCTGCACCCGGCTAATGCGACAGGGCCAACTGGGGCGGTGACAAAGGTTGCACCGACAGCGGCAAATCAATCTGCTCACCTACCGATATCGAACCATTTAAGAGCATCGAGCAGCGCCTCAATTACCTCACCCAGAAAACGGAATCTTGCAAGCACCCTGCTGTCCGCTTCAGCACTGCTGGCCACCGCCGGGATCGCGTTACTGGCCTGGTTCCGGCTGATGCCGACATGGATATGGCCTCCTCCAACGCAAACGATTGATGCAAAAGAACCCCAAGCCCTGGCACTCTCAATAGGGCAACAGCAGGGCCTCCGCCAACAGATCAAACGTCTTTGCAGCCAGCCTGAGCTGATCGAGACCAACCTGAGGGCACGCAATATCCAGTTTCATCAACTGCGCGACAATCAGGCTGCAATCAAGCGAGTCGTCGGCGAAAGGGACTGGCTTGGCACCCTGATCGGCTTAAGCCAACCGGGGGGACAAGGGCTTGGGCTTCTGAATAGGTGCCCTGAGCTCACGCAGGCACTGCGCCAGTATTGGCAGTTACATCTCAACCCAGACGCCACCATGGCGGGCCGCGATGACTGACTACGGGCTTGGCCTCGCCATCCGAGCAGCACTCGACCAGCAGGAGCTGACGACAGGCCAGCAGGCCGATCCACGAAGCGTTGAAACACGCCTACCCCAGTTGGTAGGAGCTGATCAGCAGGATCTCCTGCCGGCCCTGAGCTTCCTACTGCGCTCCCGCGCCTTGGCGAGTGCCCTTGCCCACCCCAGGGGAAGTGATGACGGCCGTATTGCAGTCCGCCTGCAGGCAAAGGTGCAGGCCCAGTACAGCCTCGCCATCTGCCACAGGCTGCAGGAGGTGATCATGGGGCTGACCGGAATGCCGCAGCAACCACTGCAGCCACCCGTTCAGCAACAGCTGGTCAGCCAGCCAGCCCTGATCACTCTGGTAGCCAGCAACAACGGCAAGGGCTGGGTGGTGGCTCTGTTGTGCTTTCTGATCGGCATCGTGGGCAGTGGCCTGCTGCTGGTGCTCTGGCTGCAGCAGGAGCAGCAGAACAAAAAGCCCGCAAGTATCACCACAGGGGCTCCTTCTGTTGCCAGCTGGCCTGCGCCACCGCCTGTCACTGCTCCTGCACCAACGACACCCCTAGCGCCAGCCATGCCTCTGGGCACCGACGCCATCAATTCGGCCGTGGCAAGCATTCAGGAGCTGTATGCCGCCCTCTCAGCCAAGGACTACACAATGGCCTCCAACCATTTCGGTCCAGTGGCCGCCGACCAGTTTGAACCCGCCTTCTTCAATCAATTCGAACGAGTCACGGTGGCAGACCTGCGCGAAACAAGCCACACCGGCTCGATGATCAACTTCTACGGTGTGGTCACATTCCAGGGCTGATTCAAAGTCTTAGCAAGGGTTGGGCTGTGTCCTGCGCATGACCATCGCCATCAGCGCCGTGATGTCGTGCATCACCGACTGCATCCCGGTGCGGATCGATTGAAAGCCTGCCAGCCG
>NZ_JAGQAY010000053.1:0-7621 GCF_024345355.1 Cyanobium sp. WKJ7-Wakatipu | reverse complement strand
GGCTGGCAGGCTTTCAATCGATCCGCACCGGGATGCAGTCGGTGATGCACGACATCACGGCGCTGATGGCGATGGTCATGCGCAGGACACAGCCCAACCCTTGCTAAGACTTTGAATCAGCCCTGCCCGGCCAGGAGATCCGAAAGACCAGGCCCTGCGTGGTCGTCTCTCCGGATGAACTCAATGCCCATATGGGCAGGTTCATCGTGGCTCCGCTCACCACTGGCGGGCGTGCCTATCCATTCCGCGTGCCCTGCACCTTTCAGAGCAGGGAGGGCCATGTTGTCCCTGATCAGCTGCGCACGGTGGATCGTGAGCGGCTGGTGAAACGGCTGGGCGCCCTCCCCGAGGAGGCTCTGCTTCAGGTGCTCTCCGTGCTGCAGGAGATGTTTGCGGTGTAGGGGTGGAGGGCAGACAGTGCAGGCCCGCTGGTCAAAGTGCGTTCGTATCGGCCAGACTTGGCGGTATGACACCCACGGCCCGCCCCTGCAGTTACTCCTACGTGGTGGATGAGCCGCTGCTGCACACGATCGCGGCCGAGATCCAGGCGGTGATTCCCGGCGCCGAGGTCCGTTTGTTCGGCTCCCGTGCCAGCGGCACCGAGCGGCCCGATTCCGATCTGGATCTACTGGTGACCGTGCCCGATGAATGGTTGGTGGCGCATTCGCGGTTTGAGGAGACAGGGGATCTGAGCCGAAAGTTGGCTCATCACAGAATTCCTATTGATCTGCTCCTCTATTCCGATACAGAAGTGCAGGAGCGACGTCAGTACAGCCAGCATGTGGTGACTGAGGCTTATCGCTACGGGAAAGAGCTTCATGCCCTCTGATCGCCAGCGCGAAGCGGCTCGGATGCTGCGCATTGCTCAACGGGATCTCAAGACTGCCAGGTCCATGCTGGATACCGATCTGTTTGACGAAGCCTCCTGGGGCTTCCATGTCCAACAGGCCACAGAAAAAGCTCTGAAAGCCTGGATTTCGGCGCTTGAACAGGTGTACCCGCGTACCCATGATCTCTCTCTGCTTGATCAGTTGATCTTCGATTTCGGGGGTGACCCAACCCGATTTCAATCGCTCGAGAATTTCACGCCCTTTGGATCGGTTCTCCGCTACGACGACGAGCCGGATTTCCTCAACCTCGACCGAGCTTTCTGGAACCAGCTCTGTGCTGACCTGCTCGATCACGTGGGCAGCCTGCTGCCATGAACGAGGCTGAAACCCGCGCCGAGCTGATCGATCCGCTGCTGGTGGCGGCCGGTTGGGGCGTGGTGGAGGGCAGCCGCATTCGCCGCGAGTTTCCGATCGCACCGGGGCGCATTGAGGGCTGCGGCCGGCGCGGCAAGTCCCTCAGCGCCGACTACGTGCTCAGCTACCGCAATACCGCCCTGGCGGTGGTGGAGGCCAAGGCCGATTCCCTGCCGCTCACCGAAGGCGTCGGCCAGGCCAAGGAATACGCCGCCAAGCTCCAGCTGCGCTTCACCTACGCCAGCAACGGCAAGGGCATCTACGCCATTGATCGGGAAACGGGCGAGGAAGGGGAGGCCGACGGTTTCCCCAGCCCCCAGGAGCTGTGGCAGCGCACCTTCGCCGAAGAGAACGCCTGGCGTGATCGCTTCGCCTCCATCCCCTACCCCGACAAGGGCGGCAGCTGGCAGATCCGCTTCTACCAGGAGATCGCCGTACAGAGGGTGCTGGAGGCGATCGCCTCCGGACGCGACCGCATTCTGTTGACTCTGGCCACCGGCACCGGCAAGACCTCGATCGCGTTTCAGATCCTCTGGAAGCTGTTTGCCGCCCGCTGGAACCTCTCCGGCGAACCCAGCCGCCGGCCGCGCATCCTGTTTCTGGCCGATCGCAATAACCTCGCCGATCAGGCCTTCAATGACTTCACCGCCTTCGCCGCCTTCGAGGAGAACGCCCTGGCGCGGATCGAACCCGACGACCTGCGCAAGAAGGGGCGGGTGCCCACCAACGCGAGTGTGTTCCTCACCATCTTCCAGACGTTCATGAGCGGTCCGCCGGTGGACGGCAAGCCCTCCCCATGGTTTGGCCAGTACCCGGCTGATTTCTTTGATTTCATCGTCATCGATGAATGCCATCGGGGCGGTGCCAACAACGAATCCACCTGGCGCGGCTTCCTCGAGTACTTCGCCCCCGCCGTGCAGCTGGGCCTCACCGCCACCCCCCGCCGCGCCGGCAACACCGACACCTACGCCTACTTCGGTGAGCCGGTCTACAGCTATTCGCTCAAGGAGGGCATCAACGACGGCTTCCTCACCCCCTTCCGCGTCAAGCAGATCACCACCACCCTCGACGAGTACGTCTACACCCCCGACGACACGGTGGTGGAGGGGGAGATCGAGGCCGGCAAGCTCTACAAGGAGGCCGATTTGAACAAGATCATCGAGATCCAGCAGCGAGAGCGCCAACGGGTCGAGATCTTCATGGCTCAGATGGATCAACGCCAGAAGGCGATCGTGTTCTGCGCAACCCAGGACCACGCCCTAGCCATCCGCGACCTAATCAACCAGCTCAAGAGCAGCACGGATCCCAACTACTGCCAGCGGGTCACCGCCAACGACGGCGAGCTGGGCAACACCTGGCTGCGGGCCTTCCAGGACAACGAGAAGACGATCCCCACCATCCTCACCACGTCGCAGAAGCTCTCCACCGGCGTGGATGCCCGCAACGTGCGCGCCATCGTGCTGCTCCGGCCCGTGAACTCAATGATTGAGTTCAAGCAAATCATCGGCCGTGGCACCCGCCTGTTTGACGGCAAGGACTATTTCACGATCTACGACTTCGTTAAAGCCCACCACCACTTCAGCGACCCTGAGTGGGATGGGGAGCCCCTGGAGCCTGAACCCGTTAGCCCCGGGCAAGCTCTTCCCCCACCTGAACCCCCAGAACCCAAGGCCCCCGACGGGGATGCCGACACCAGCGGCCAGCCCCAACGCCAAAAGGCTCGCATCAAGCTGGGCGACGGCAAGGAGCGCTCCATTCAGCACATGATGGTGACTAGCTTCTGGCACCCAGACGGCACACCGATGAGTTCCCAGCAGTTCCTGGAACTGCTTTATGGAAAACTGCCGGAGTTCGTGAAAGACGAAGCTGAGCTGCGGGAACTCTGGAGTTCCCCAGACACCCGCCGCAAGCTGCTGCAGGGCCTTGAGGAGAAGGGGTTTGGTGCAGCCCAGCTGGCCGAGATGCAGATGATTATCAATGCCGCGAACAGTGATCTTTTCGACGTGCTGGCCCATGTGTCCTATGCCCTGCAGCCCATCCCCCGTGAGGAGCGCGCTGCGCATGCACGCCTTTACATCCATTCCAAATGCACAAGTAAGCAGCAGCTCTTCCTGAATTTTGTTCTCCAGCACTACGTGACGCTGGGTGTGCAGGAGCTGGCTCTGGAAAAGCTCACGCCATTGCTGCAACTCCGCTACCAGAACTCCATCGCTGATGCCGTCGCTGATCTGGGCAGACCAGAAGACATCGGCCAGCTCTTTTCAAGCTTCCAGAGGTATCTCTATGAGGCATCTGCCTGATTCCTGCTTCGTTCTTTAAGGCCTGCAACCGCAAGGGAAAGTGCCTAACATTCCACTGCACCTGACCCGCCACCTAGGACTTGCTGGCACCCCCCCCCAGCTCATGGCGGGCAGGTGATCGAGAGCGTTAGAAGGATCTAAGGAAAGGCGGAAGCGCCGACGTCTTGACGTCAGGACGTCAAGACGTTAAGGTCGAGGAATGGATGAAACGAAACGGGCTACCATTTACTTCGATGCTGAAGTACATCGTGCACTGCGCCTAAGAGCTGCTGCATGTAACCGCTCAATTTCGGACATGGTCAATGAAGCGGTGAGCATGACATTGGCCGAAGATGCTGATGATTTGAAAGACGCTGATCAAAGGCAGGCTGAGCAAAGCTCTAGCTTCGAAGACTTTGTCACAAGCCTAAGAAATAGTGGCAGACTATAGCCTCTCGATTAAGCCATCAGCGGCTAAAGAGCTACAGTCGATATCTGACAAGGTGACGCTCACACGATTGATTGAGAAGATCAATTCACTGGCCACTCAACCGCGACCGTCAGGGTCTGAAAAGCTCGCGGGAAGGCCAAACCTTTATCGTGTCCGTCAAGGCAACTATAGGTTCATTTACTCCGTCGATGATCAGTCGCGTGTTGTCGACGTTGTAAAGGTTGGCCACAGAAGAGATGTCTACCGATGAGTGGACCTTCTAACATCAAAATACAGAAGACGTGAGCGTAGGAAGTCGGCAATGCCCAAGTTCGCTCGCCCGCTTCTGATCTTGAGCGTTAGGCAGTCAAAAAGAGTAATGATGTCGTAGTCGACAATTAAGGGAGGTCGAGTGGCGCGAAACGACGTCTTGATCATCGGCGCCGGCCCCTCCGGGCTATTTGCCGCTGCCGAACTCGCTCGCTACGGCGTGGAAGCGCGGCTCATTGAGCGGCAGGTGCGGACGCACCGCGAGGCGCGCGCCACGGCGATTCAGCCCGGCACCCTCGAGATCCTGGATTCCATCGGCCTGTTGCCGCCATTCCACGATGCCGCTGAGCAAGTCCGGTGTTCCCGCATGTACGGCCCGGACATGGCGGTTGTCGGCGCCACGAGTTTCGATGACATCGACTGCCGCTGTCATTTCCAGTGCAGCCTGCCGCAATACGAGACCCAGCGGATCCTTGAGGCACATCTCGCTTTGCTCTGCGGAGTAGTCGAGCGCGGGGTCACGGCGACCAAGGTGGAGGCGGACGCGGACGGGGTCCTCGTCGAGCTGGTGCATTCGGACGGCGGGACGGAGACGGTCCGTCCGAGCTTCGTCATTGGGGCGGATGGGGCGCACAGCGTCATCCGCCATTCGATGAGCGAGCCGCTCGATGGCGCAACCTACCGAGGGCATTTCCTCGTCGCCGACATCGCAATGCCGGGGCCGTTCCCGCGCGGTGAGGCTGGCGTCGTCTGCGGTCAAAGCGGCCTGCTACTGCTCGCACCGCTCCCGGGCGGTCGCTGGATCAGCTTCCAGGACCTGGAAGAAGAAGTGGAGACCGTATCTGCCGAAGACGTCGTTGCCCGGATTCATGCACGGCTCGGCGGGAAATATCGACCCACGGATGTCACCTGGTTCGCACCGTTTCGGATGCACAGGCGGATCGTTTCACGCCTGACGGACGGCCGGCGTTTCCTGATCGGCGACGCCGCTCACCTGTCGAGCCCATTCGGTGGAGAAGGGCTCAACGCGGGCCTGCATGACGCTTATGACCTCGCGTGGAAGCTCGCGCTCGTCTTGCGCGGCAACGCGCCTCGGTCGCTGCTCGACTACTACGCGGCGGAGCGCCAGATCGCTGATCGTCATGTACTTGACGTCTCCGACCAGGTGCATCGTTCGATCATCGATGTGCTCGACAACTTCCGGCAGCGCCGCAAGATGCAGGCCGCGATCGTGGATCCGGTCGCGGCCGCGCTACTACGAAACGCACGCGCCATGATTGATATTGACTACACGGGAAGTCCGCTCGTAGTCGACCACGCTGTAGGCAGGGCAGCCGTAGATGGGCCGCGTCCTGGGCAACGCTACCCCGACTGGACTCGGTTCGCCGGAACGGCGCACCACGTGCTCGTTTTTGGACCCGTAACGGACGCCGAGTCGCTTGCGCGGCTTGGCCGACGCTGGAACGAGCTCGTGCAGATCTCCCACAATCCCAGCGTCGATCCCGTCCGCGCCGGCGTCGCGGCGGGCGGCGTGATCATGATCCGCCCCGACGGCCACATCGGCTTCAGGTTCCCGTCCACCCAGGCGGAAGGGCTCGCTGCACTCGACCGCCACCTCTCCTCCTATCTGATTCCGGCCCAGCCGTAGGTGAATTCGAAGACTTGACAAACGAGCAGCCATCTCCAATCGTGCTGAGATAGGAATACTTAGATTGCCCATTCCGAGCTCAGGGTTAACGCAAAGTTGGGCCAGCTGATCTGTTATCCAATCCCGCTTCACTTGCTGACGCCGCATTGATTCGACTTTCTGAGATCAACGACTCACCTTTCCTTCCCACCACTGATATTGATCCACATTTACCGTCGTCATGGCAGGCAGGCGACACCTTTGGTCGGTCTGTAATTGCGATAGAGCCTCAGCGCGATGGCGAATCTGGCGGGCAGCACCGCATCCACCCCGGATGGGCATGGCGCAGGGCACTCCCTCCCTGTGCCGGCCGACACCTTGGGGATACGCAGTCCCGTGCCTAGCTTCCGGGTGAGATAGTTCTTCCCCATGGTCATCCGCACCCGCCTCGTCGAGCTATCCACCCTGGATGCCGTGGCCTACCGCCAGAAGCTGCGGGGCGGCCAGTCGGGAGTGGTGATCCTGCGCTCCGACAGCGCCCAGCCCGGCCTGGCCCTACTGAACCACCAGAGCGGCGAGCCCGATCTTGCCGCCAACACCTCCGCCGACCTCTAACCGCTGGAGGCGTTCCAGGAAGCCCTGGAGCTCACCTCCGGGCTGCCCTACAGCAACCGCGGCCCGGTGCGTTCGCCGGCGGCGGCGCCCGGTGCCCAGTCCGGAACCGCCCTGGATGCCCAGTCCGCGTCGCCGGAGCTGGCAGAGGAGCCCTCCGGTGCCGATCTGGCCACGGTTAACAGCGCCGATTACCAAGCGATCGTGAATGCCTACACCAATAAAAAGGGTGAGATCTCCTACGAGCTGCTCAACAAGGCGCTGATTCAGGCCGCCCGCTCCAACCCCTATGTGAGCGAGCTCGTGGCCCGCAGCGCCACGGAGGCGGAGATCCGCGACCACGTGGTGAAGGCCAACTTTGAAGCGGTCACCGGCAACCGCTCCTTCAGCCAGGCCGAGGTAAACGCCATCCTGGAGCTGCTCGATGCGGTGAGCCCCCGCTCGGTGCTGCGCGACTTCAATGAGGAACTGCGCCGCATGCTTGCCAACGCCCGCTGAGGCGTTCCAGCACCGCCGGATCGCACCCCCCTATCACCTTGGGCAAGCGTTTGTCAGAGGTTCATCTGCAGGGATTTCGCAGCATGCGATCCACATGACAATCCATTGACCTAGGAGCTGCAACGGGTTGCCCTACCCCTCGATTTCATTGAGGCACATAAGCATCAGATAAGCAGCAGATTGTTGTCTGGATACGCTTTAGGCTTGAAAAGTAAACCAATTACTCGCGTAATTAGGGGCTATCCTTTTCCTCTTGACCTCATGCTTTGGACGGGGCTAAAGCTGTCAGGTGAGAAAAATCTACGGTCCGCTGAATCGTTGAAGCTTCTACTTCATCCGCTTCGACACGCAATGGCGTACTGATGGCACTTCTCAACCTGGATTACCCCTGTCCCTGAGCATACGATCCAACCTTTAATACCTTTCCTAGAAATAAACTCATGAACTCTGAACTCACACCACCAAGCGAAGCCGAAACCACCGGCCGCTTTATTGTCACTTTCCGCGAAGAAGCTTCTACTGAGGCTATCGCTACTTTAGGGCACCTCGAAAAATCGCAAGACCGCTTGATAGCGACCGAATTTGAATTATACTAAGGCTTCAAGATTACATGCTTTCCATGGGCCAGCGAGGTTTCTGGGACGAACAACAAAGAGTTGCA
>NZ_JAGQAY010000052.1:0-7636 GCF_024345355.1 Cyanobium sp. WKJ7-Wakatipu | reverse complement strand
TACGAATCAATTTGCCGACAATATTGCATTGCTTGAGCACTTATGATCTGCTGCGACGATGCCGAAAGGCATTTTTTTATGGTGATCAGAGGCTGGCAAATCTCGTAAATTTCGAGGTACCCTTAAGTTTCCCGAAAAATGAGTCCATAAAAAAGGACGGGATTTACTCAGGACTCTACAACCTCCAGTAAATCCTCAATCCCACAATCCAACACCGTCACCACCTTCCCTGCCAGATCCAGCGACAGTGCCGATGCCGCCTTCTGATCGTTTCGTGCCAGTCGGGTGATGGTTGTCGCTGCCACCCCTGCTGCCACTGCCAGAGCGTTCATCGTGATTGCTTTCTCACCCACCTCAGCACGACGCAGATTTGCCTTGGCGAGTGCCTTGGCGAGAGTCAGACGAACTTGCTTTGCCATAAGGGGCACGATACCTCAAGCACCGTGAAAGGGCAAAGCAGTTCCCGCTGCCTATGCTCCAGTGCTTAGCACAGAGAGCAGAGCGTTAGGCGCCAAACCAGAGCACTACCTGAACCACGACAAATCCCACCAGGGCGACGAAGGCAAGAAGTGATGGGAAACCAGTCGCGACCATACCGACTCCGCTTACGACCCCATTTCTAAAGCAAATCTGAAACGATGCCGTAGCGATACATACATCATCGCCAAGTAGAACATTTCTCAATGCTTTAGCGCTTTACGCGCTCACACCTCAGTTCCGTGTGCTATGATTACTGCGTTGAGGGCAAGAAGTTCATTAGAAACCCGCCCTCTCAACCCACTCACCCGAATCCCACAGAGGATCAGACCAATGCCAACCGATTTCTCCACCATTGACCTTGCGACCCTCAATGCCGCCCAGGGCGTAATGGTTGCTGCTCTTCGTGACCGCTGCTGCCAGTGGGAGCAGGATTCTGCCGATGCTGCTGCGGGCGGAAACCTCAGTGCTGCCTCAATGATTCAGCACTGGGCGTTTGCTGCTGACTTGCTTTCCACCACCATCAGCACTGAATTCACGAATTTGTTCTCCCAGGCACTCACTGCCCGCTTTGGCGACCTGACCCCCAATACCCACCGCTCAGTTGCCGATCAGGTGCTGGATGCGGTTGCTCTGGAGGTAGCGGCATCGCAGGAGACGCCAGAACTGGTTGCGGTTTGATGTCTTTAGAGCATCAAGCACCACATCCTGCTGCTTTGATGCTATAATTTCAGTGTTGAGGGGCAAGAAACTCATAGCAGTTCGCCCCTCCAACCCTTTTCCCTGAAACCCACAGAGGTTCTATCCGATGCGCTTTCTTGTTCCTGCTGGTGCTGGCGGAATCCCCTGCCACACTTCATTCACTCGCCCCAGCAGAAATGGCATACGACCATCCCGATGCTCCTAAGCAGTTCGGCATCCGCCTAAGTGAGGACACGATGAAACTGGTCTCTGAAATCCAGCATCACCGCCAACGCACCAATCAACCCATCACCCTCTCCTCAATCGTGGAAGACGCTATCCAGTGTCACTACAACCGACTGGTGAATGAGGGCGCAATCAAAAATGACTGATGGCACCACCAATCTCCCCGTCTGATCTTCAGCGGGTTCTCAAGACACTGCCACCAGAGACACCAGACCCATTCCCCCATCTGGCAGACCTCAATGCCGACCAACTGATTCAGCGTCGGGTGGAGGTAACAGGCACCATCAAAACCCTGGAGCAGGAACGGCAGGTGATTGACTCTGAACTGCTTTCCACCTATGGCGATGCTGAACTGCGTTTTGGTGTTCGTGCCCCTGGTGGTTGGGTTCTCAAGCAGCGGTCACGAACCAGTTGGGAATACGACTCAGATACTCGTGCTGCGATCAAGGGTCTTCAGGGTCAGGCACAACGGGATGGTCGGGCACAACCACTGGTGAGCACCTACCTTTGCCTGACCCAGGAAAGCACCTGAAACTCACTGCCGAGCATTAGACGCCAAAGACCTGCTGTAGATGGGCGATGGGATTGGCACCCTCCTCGCCACCAACAACCCAAAACTCCGTGCTGCCACTTCTCAGCAGGGCACGGAAGTCATCGGCGTCAATCAAAATCCCGCAGTGCTCCGCTAAGGCGACCATCTCCTCTGGGGTGCTGGCGGCATAGAACTCACGCCCCAATTCTGGTTCCTCATCCATCCGATAGAGGAAGTGATCCAGGGCATCCAGTAGCGGTGAGGCGGAGCAATCCACCCAGGGTGCTCAAGAGGTGGAAACCATTGTCGTCAAGAGCGGGTCTGCCCTACAAATAACTTAACAGCACCAGCGTGAGATGCTATACTCTAAGCGCTGAAACCCACAGAGGTTCACTCCAATGCTCAAGACTTCAACCAACGGCACTCAGGCAACCACTGCCGTCAAGTTCTCTCTTCGCCCCACTGCCGAAACCTTGGCGGATCTCTCGCGCCCGATTGACCCACGGCACCTGAAAACCAGGAAGCAGGGCACAGCAACCCTGACCTACTGCCCCTGGAACACCATTGCCCGCCACCTTCACCATCGTGCTCCTGGTTGGTGTTGGGAGGTTCAGAGCGTTCAGGAGGTTGGTGGTGCCGTTGTGGTCACTGGGCGTTTGACCATCCCCACTGCCGATGGAGACCTGCTCCATTACTCGGCGGTGGCATCAGAACCGTTGGAGTCGGCATCCAAAGCACCTGCTGCTGAGGTTGCTGCGTCCTCGTGTCTCAGGAGAGCAGCGGCGTTGGCGGGGTTGGGGTTGGAGTTGTGGGGTTGATCCAATGAGCATCAATATCATCATCCAGTGGCAGGATCAGTTCGGCAAATGGCAGCAGTACCAGACCGTTCACCACGAAGGCAACGCCTATCAGATCGCCAAGCAACGGGCACGATCCACCGGCAAGCGTCACAGACTTGTGGATGAGTCGGGAGCACTTCTGGACTTGATTGATCCATAAGACCCCGTAGAGATGCCTACAAGGTGCTCTGGTGCCCTGCAGTTATGTCCCTTGCCCGTTGTTGCCCGAGTGCCACCTCTAACGCCTATATGCCTCTACCAGAGCAGGATTGAGGGCACTAATCAGATTACTGGAGTTCATCACCTAATCGCAATAAATCATGCTACGCATGATTCACTTCGTGAAATAAAATTATTATTCGGTTTTCAAGTTTCATATGTCCATTGTAAGGTAATTTGCCGTTAATGTCAATACAGTACTTGACAGAATCTCATTTTAGCAGTAGAATAGGTTTGTTCCGGATAAAGATAAGGACTGCGTACTTAAAGAACTCTAAGATACTCTAAGACTCTTAGGGTTCGAACCCAATAAAAACACCAATAAACTGTCGAAGACAATGCTCGAAGAGCATTCTATAGAGTTTTGAATAGAATCCGTACAGATTCAATCTAGAAATAACAGTCGTAGAATAGCGGTTAAAAACATAAGACGCTGATTCATCCTGAATGCCATTAAGCGAGCACTCTATCATCAAGAGCGTTAAGCAATGAACTTGTCTATATAATCTGTAGAGACAAACTTATCAGACTCGCTTGGTCCGCCAGAGGGAGAATCAAGTACCTGATATTTCATAAGACTGGTAGAGGTGGGTCTAACACTCTGAGGAATAAGGAGTGCGAAGAAATCGCTGAGTTTCAAAAATCTCAAAGACCTCTAAGACTCAACACAACCCCAGAGACCGCTAAAAGACCTCCACCGATGCTGAGAACAACCAGAGGACAGGAACATACAAATGACGCGAACTAAGACAAGGAACAATCATAAGAGAACTGCGCAAGCAGATTTCCGACCAAAGGGAGGAAATTCTCAACAACCTCTTCAGGATAATCAGTACCGCAAGGCACTTGAGACCTACATCCAGTCCCAGTGGAACAATCAACAACCCGATTGGTTCATCACTATTCAATGGACACCGGCACCCTATACCTTTGGACAAGCATCACATCACGCTAAACACTTCAGGAACATCTTCTTGACCAGTGTTTACTCCTGCTCCCTCAAGAAACTACCACGACCAGAGGATCGCTGTAGGTTGATCTGGTTTCATGAGAGAGCACAAGATCCTAAAGGTCGCCTCATCTACCACTCCCACCTGCATGTTAGCAACCATCCAGAAACCATCTTAACCGCCTTGGATATTCACTGGATCATCGATACCAAAGTGGCACCAGGGTTTAAATGCCTCAAGCATCTACACCGCAGTAGAGATCCAGCAATCGTCATCAAATCCTGGAACAAGACACATCACAGCAACTATAACCTCAAGGACTACTACACCTATAAGCACCATCAGGATGCCGATCTGGTCTTGGACTACGAAATATCAGATCTAATCACGACTAAATAGAAGCACACCAGCAATTCATCCTATGAGTACCCGAAATACCAATGCCCCTTTTGAAACCGTTAACTTCTATTTTGGCGAACAACATCTGGACACCCTACAGGAATTTGATCAACTATCACATGCACTTAAGCGATCCAGAACTGGCACCTTACATTATCTCCTAACCCACTATAAGTGGTATCACAAACACAATTTAGTGTCATTAGGATAAGACAATGTGGTCAGAAAAGGAGCATATAGAGGCAAGCATCAACTTCATCAAAAAGCAACTGGATTCACTGGAGCACTACCTGCCAGAGACCTATTCATATCTCATGGAGGAAATGGACGCACAGCAGCGGAACCTAATAGAACTAAAAGTAAAAGACTTTTATCAGAACCTATTACTTGAACAGCAGAACCATAACCCCGACTTGCCAAATCAAACAATAAGTGACTCCAGTTCAAAAGACCCCTATGAGATCAATAAATGAAATCATCTACACTCCAGCGGATTCTGGAGAACTACCGCAGTTCCCAATACCGCACAACTGGTTCAGGTCGGAGAGTTCAGTGGGACGAACCAGGTGAAGATGATACTCCTGAAGTCCAACAGCACAATGCCTTCTTGGCAAGGAGACTTAAACAGAAGCAGGACGCAAAAGAACGCCTCAAATCCAAAGGTGCTGTGCCCTCCAGAAATGGCAAACCAATCTTTGAAGGCAGTGGGGATGTCCAGCAGTTCGCCCTATCCTTTCGCCGTCATTATTACTCAAGTCGCCCTATGCGGTTTAAAGAATGGATTGAGGTCGTGGCAGAGTTGCTGGACGACCTCTGAAGTTTATTCGTGTTTGGCAGTCAAAATCGAACTAGTATCATGAGTCTACAAAAGTAGTGTCATGGGTTCAAAAAAATCCGGCAGGAAATTTTTTCCGCCAGAACCCATTCGACTCAGGATTGCTCCATCAGAAGTTCCAGTGCATTCTTCTCTACAGCACCACCATCTTTACTGACCCGAAAGACTGTAACTCGATCATCCTTCTGATAAGACCCACCGCTTTTCTTGGTGCTCTGATCAAGTCCTAATGCAACCCAACGGTTCCATCTCTCACCACTCAACCGTTGCTTGTCGATCAGACCGTTCTTATGGGGGTTGAACAGGTATCCATTCTCTTCGGCGATTTCCTTCAACAATCCCAGGAGCACGGAGTCTGTCTGCCTAGCACCTGGAACACGCTCCCGAATCAGAGCATAGAATTGCTCACAAAAGACTTCTTCACCACCTTCTGCCGCCTCCTGGAGCACACCCAGCAGCGTCTCCAGTAGATCCTTCCGACCACAACGGCGAATCAGATTAACTCGCTTATGAATCTCACTCTCCTCATCGAACTTCGGCAGACCCTGCTTCAAATAAACCTGGATGCACTCAAAGATGAACTGGTAGAACTCGCTCCAGTCAGAATCACTCCAGTCTGCACTGCACAACTCCATGCCACCATGAACATCAGCAGGGGTTGTCCCATCCTTCTCCAGCAGTTCACGGTAAAAAGATGAGACCTCCACCAGCACCTGACGACGGCGATGCGAAGTGTCCGACCCAGGAATCGGATGATTGGTTGTGATTACAATCTTCGGTGCCCGATGCCCTGGGATTGATGTCGGATTCTGCCTTAATCGCCGAATGTGAAAATCACCAGTGATATGCGGGAAAATGTCGTCGAAGGTGAAATTTTCGGAAGCATCATCGAAATTCACCAACTCATGGGTCTCATTGACTCCTGCCAGGGCAAAACGATCCTGAGTTGATCTCTTGAATGCTTTGCCATCCAGATTGATCGTATGAAGCACTTCTGAGAGACAACGAATCAGCAAACTCTTTCCCGTGCCGCCATGACTGCCACCGATCAGATTTTCATCGTCCAGACGATCAATCAGAATCACGCATTTTCGCTGTGACTCACGATGATAGCGATGGCAAAGGTATCCGATAACCACCTGTAGTCGCTCAAAGGATCGCTGATCGATGTCTCCGTTGGCATCGCGGGAGAGATTCGCCACGAAGGAGCGAAAATGATGCGAACCAAGAGTCTCCTCTGACGCCCGATAATGTCGCACTGAGATACTATCGTTCCAAACAAATTTGCCGTCAGGAAGTGCATTATAAGGAATCGCCTCTGTCACCTTGTCACTTGTGATTTCAATATAACCGTTAGCAAAGAATCGATGCGATGAATTCTTGGAATCCCTTAGAACCTCTTTGCCCTCAAGGTAGGGAACCGAAGTTAGAACATTCTTGCCAAAGAACTGCCCCTTCTTGAAGTGAATTTTTTGGTAGACGTTCTTGTATCCAGACTCCTCAAGAACCTTTCGAATTACAGTCTCAAACTGCTGCTCATTAATCACTTCAACACGATTTTCAAAGAAGTAGACGAGTTGATGATGAGGTACTCCCTTAGATTCCTGATCAGGGAGACTATAAATTCCGACTGATGGAAGAAAGTCATTGAGATAGCGGACGATATGTTCTTCACCGAGGTCTTGGAGATTCCCATCTTCATCCTCATCCCAGAAGCATATGGCAGGATTTGTTCGCACCTTCTCTGCGATGTCACGGATTTGAGAATAAAGTAGTGTTTTCATTCAATAATATTTTGATCAACCTGTCGATTATATCCTCATTGGTTGCTTCTTGTCAAGCGGAGGTTGACCATCGTGCGACCTTATGGCACTTGGCGGATCACACAACGGCAGGTGACAAGGTGACAACTATGTCTTGGAGACTGCTTTAGATACTTATAGTCTATTCGTTTCATAATCAACCAATCCCCTGGATGAATCCATGCCTCCGCCCTCTTAGCATTTGGTTCTTCTTCGATGAATCCTAGGCAGGTTCGTTGGAGCATTTCCGCTGAGGTCATCCCGTTCTGGGCGAAAACATCGATTCCATCGCATAGAACGAACTCACTCCTACAATTCCCTGGGACTATTTGACATCCAGCGGAAATCAAGGTATAATATTATAGCAGTTATCAATACGCATAAAATTATGGAACCAATTTTTCTGCGAATCAACGATGTCATCAAGTTGACCTCTATCTCACGCTCATCTATTTACAGGATGATGAGCGAAGGTGACTTCCCACTCCAAATCTCCATTGGGAACCGCCAAGTCCGCTGGTCAAGACAGGACGTGATTACCCATAAGCCTCCGCAAGCCTGAGATCGCGCTCCGTGCAAGGCGTGCAGCAGCAGACTGCATTGGCGATCCGTTCCGTCATCGCAACCATTGAGAAACGCCGGTTGAAGCGGAAGCA
>NZ_JAGQAY010000051.1:0-8387 GCF_024345355.1 Cyanobium sp. WKJ7-Wakatipu | reverse complement strand
GCTTCCGCTTCAACCGGCGTTTCTCAATGGTTGCGATGACGGAACGGATCGCCAATGCAGTCTGCTGCTGCACGCCTTGCACGGAGCGCGATCTCAGGCTTGCGGAGGCTTATGGGTAATCACGACGGGGTTTGAGCGGCAGATCCCTAGAATCGCGTCGCACACAGCCCAGTGCCCGATCTCTCTACAGACACCTGCCGATCTGCCAAGATCCCAGTGATTGCAACGGATCTGGGCAGGAGAATGGGGCATGGCCAAGCCCAAGTCCTTCCGCCCTGGAACCCGGAGCAGACGCTGCTGCTGCCGCCCTCACCAGTGGACTGGCTGCCGGAGAACCACCTGGTGTTCTTTCTGCTCGATCTGGCTGCTGAGCTGGATCTTGAGGACATCTACGCCGTCTACCGGCAGAAGGATCCGCGCGGGGAGAAGGCGTACGTTCCCAGGATGTTAGTGGTATTGCTCCTCTACGCCTACTGCGTTGGGCTGCCCAGTTCCAGGAAGATCGAGAAGGCCTGCTGGGAGGACGCCGCCTTCCGGGTTCTCACGGGCAACCAGCAACCCGACCACAGCCGGATCAGCGATTTCCGCCGCCGCCATTTGAATGCCCTGGCCGGGCTCTTTGTTCAAGTCCTGCGGCTCTGCCAGAAGGCAGGACTGGTGAGCTTGGGCCACGTGGCACTGGATGGCACCAAGGTCAAAGCCAATGCCAGCAAGCACAAGGCGAAGAGCTAAGAGCGGATGCTCAAGTCCGAGCGGCAGCTGGAGGCTGAAATGCGGGCGCTGCTGCGCAAGGCCGAGATCATCGACGCCCAGGAGGACGGGCAGTACGGCAAGGGCAAACGGGGCGATGAACTCCCGGAGGAACTGCAGCGGCGCTCCAGCCGGCTGGAGTTCCTCCGCAAGGCCAAGGCTGAACTGGAAGCAGAAGCTGCTGCTGCCAAGGCCGCTTAACTGAACGACGAGGCCGAGGCTGCTGAGCAGGAGGTCGAGGTAGCCGAGGCCAGTGGCGATGAGCCGCGCAGCAAGCGGGCAGCACGCCGCAGCCGTGGTGCGCGTAAGCGGGCCGATGACGCCCAGAAGCTGGCGATGGAGAAGGCTGAGGCCGCAGGCCTGGAGCTGAGCACCGTTGCCGCCGCCGAGACCGATCCATTGGCGATGCCGCAGCGCACGCTGCCAACCGATGCGGCCGGTAACCCCAACCCCAGCGCGCAGCGTAATTTCACGGACCCCGACAGCCACATCCGCAAGGGATCGGACGGCTGGATGCAGGGCTACAACGCCCAGGCCGCCGTCGATGGCGACCACCAGGTGATCGTGGCGATCGGGGTGAGCAACCAGGCCAGCGATGCGGTGCATCTGCTGCCCATGCTCGAGCGGATTGAGGTCAATACCGGCCAGGTACCCGAGGCTTTGATCGCGGACGCCGGTTACTGCAGCACCGCCAACCTGGAAGCCTGCGAGGACCGGGGCCTCAACACCTACATCTCCACCAGCCGGCAGCAGCACGGCCAGCGGTCACGGCCATCGCGGGGAAGACCGCCGGCAGATCTTGATGCCCGCGGCCGGATGGATCGGAAGCTCAGATCCAAGGCCGGTCAGACCATATACGCCCTGCGCAAAACGATTGTGGAGCCCGTATTCGGCCAGATCAAGGGCGCCCGAGGCCTGGATCGGTTCCGATTGCGAGTGCTGGAGAAGGTGAACGGGGAATGGGCGCTGATGGCCACCACCCACAACATCCTCAAACTGTTCAGGGCATCGGTGGCGACGGCCTGAGAGCAGCCCTCAGTGCAACGGGCTGAGGGCAAACCATTGGTGGAAGCGACTGCCGCTGAGTCCGTGTTACCGGGGCTCAACGTGCGACAGGCTCCTGGCTGCCTGTGCATGACTGTCAGTCGGCCCACGGTCAGGGACTAACGGGATAAGATGCCAGTGTGAATTCATGATGCCGAGATGAGTAATGAACTGTGCAGAGTCGTGCAGGGCCTTGCTATGGCTTCAATTGCGTTAGTTGCGCTGCCAATAGAGGCTAGTGAGTGCCGTGCGACTATTTCAGAGATAGCTAACGAGATCAGAGTAAGTCACAACGTCGCAGTTGACGAGATTAGGGTTCGTGTCGCAGACAACCCAAGGTCTCCGTATGCGAATGCCAACCAAGAGGTTGTATTTGTCCTTTACGAGAGGCCGAACCAGCAGGTAGACCGTAGGCTCAGGGGTTATTCACATAACCTTATGAACAGTCAGCAATTGTTACTTGCTATGTCCAAGCGACTAATCGACTCATGTGAGCCGGTGTTCAGGGTTCGATTCGGGCTGAATCACACAGATGGTATAAGGGACTTTGTCATAAATGAGAATGGGGTGGTATCGGAGGTCCATTGATCTGAAGCTACGTTTGTTGGTCGCATTTCTGGAATCTGCTTGTACCAGTGTGATGCGCAGAAGTGGTGATGAGTTGTGGTTGGTTTTCGTGTTCAAACGCTTGATCGGTCTCAATGGTGCTGGGGTTCCCCCGGTTTTGAGGACAAGTCGATAGGGGTCACGCCATGACCGCCAGACTGTCCATCAATGAGCATCCCCACCAGAGCCCGACGCCGGTTCACGGCGCAGCAGAAGGCGGAGGTCGTGGAGCTCTGCCTTCAGAAGGGCCTCTCCTGCAATGTCGTTGCCGGGCGCCTTGGGCTTCCCTCCAGCAGCCTGGCCTGTTGGGTGCGGCAGGCCCGCATCGATCGCGGTGACTTTGGCCGCCCTGAACAGGGTCAGCTCACCAGCGACGAGAGGGCAGAACTGGCCCGGCTGCGCAAGGAAAGCCGTGAGCTCAGGAGGGAGAAGGATTTTTTCAGGCTGGCGGCAACGCACTTTGCCAAGGAGCAGCTGCCGCCGAGAGGTTTCGTCTGATCGATCAGCTCACAGGTCGCCATTCGGTGGCCTGGCTGTGCCGGCAGCTGGGCGTGGCTCGCAGTGGCTTCTATGTCAGGCGGCAGCGGCAGGATGTGCCGGGAAAGCGAGCGGCCGAGAACGCGGCGATCACCGCTGAGATCGCTGTGGTGCTCGAGGAGCATCGCGGCTTCTACGGATCTCCGCGGATCCATCAGGAGCTGCGGGCCTCGGGGCGCCACGTCGGCCGCCATCGCGTGGCCCGGCTGATGCGCCGTGCTGAGCTCAGGGCCAGAACCCGCAAGGCGTTCAGGCCCTGTTCGTGACATTCATCGAGAGCTGCTCAGGCCACCTCTGGCGCCCAGCCCTGCTGGCGGCTCATGTCATCAGTCCAGCCCTGGCATCGACTGGTGAGGTGCTCGCCATGGGCGATTAACCCCTGGTGCAGTTGGCAGGTGAGCACCGGGATGCATTTCACCCCGGCGTGATGCCTGAACAGTGGCAGGTCATGCAGATCTTGCTGCTGGGGGTCTTGAGCAGCACCTCATCGAGGCAGGGCCACTCCTCGATCGGGAGATCGAGCCGGGCATTCAGCGCTGCTGGCCGGAGGAGAAGGGCACCCATGAATCACGGCTAATGCATACACATGTACTAGCACGGTTGCACCTGTCGCGTCCCGCCTGATCGGCTCAGCCGTGGTGGATAGCGGCTGTTTCTGGCTGGGCCTGGTGCTGAACAAGAAACGCCTCAATCCATTCATGATGCCGCCGCTGACAAATCCGATCAGCGATCGAGGGGGCCTCTTCCGGCACCTGAAAGCGCTTGCGAAAGGCCTTAGTGAACCCCTCCAGAGCAGGGCGGGGCAATCCCCGAACGGTGGCGAGGATCTGCTGGATGGTGCCTGGATCGAGCGGGTCAAGGCTTGGATCTTTCTCTTGCTGCGCAGGTGATTGGGGCTGCTGCAGGGAAGCCGCTTCTGCTGGCCTGCTTCTGGTGTTGGCGTTGGGGGCCGCAGTGCCTGAACTGGTGACCTCCCTCTGCTGCTTGTCATAGAGCGCCAGCCCAAACGGATTGCCAAAGGTCATCAGCGCTCTCTTCATAGCGTCGGTCTCGGCTTCCTTGATGGCCGACTCGTGGGCCTGGCCTAGGTCGGCGTCGATGCCGTGGCCGGCGCCCGTGCCTTCCCGAACCAGGGGCGTAAGACCTCCGGCTGTGACGGTGATGCGTACGCGGGCGGTGTAGGTGACGCCCCAGCCGGGCTTCTGGTCCCGGCCAATCAATCGCTCAGCCTGGGCAACGCAGCGGACGGCGATGGTTTGGCGCTGCCAGCCGTCAAAACCAAAGATCCGGTTGGCTTCCGCAATTACCTGCCAACCCTCCAAATAGCTCACGCGGCTGCGGCCCTGCTCCCGCTGGCGGACTTTGGCCCGCTCCAGCGGGGCGGTCAGGGCGGCGAGCTGCTCGGGGGAGAAGCCAAGGTGCTGAGTCTGGAGAACTTGCGGCTCTACGGCTGACGTTGGGCTTGCTGAGGTCTCCGTATCGGACCGATCAGCGGAGCGGATCACCTCCAGAGCAGAGGGCGGCCGCTGGGCCTGATGGGGAGCTGCGGGACGACTGCTGGTGCTGGAGCCATTGGCGGAAGGAGCGGCGACGGTCATGGTGATGGGAAGCGATGGAGAGAGAAGAAGAGAGGAGCGAAATTGGGTCAGAAAGAAAGGGCCCGCCACTGCAGCGGGCCATGTCGAGGGGGCCTCTGCCCCCCCTCCGGTCAGTGGATGCGCCAGGAGCGGCGGTTGAGCAGCTGAGCTCCAGTGATCTGGCGGCCGGCTTTGAGGGCTTCCTTGATGGCGTTCTTATCGGGCTGGCTGGTGGTTTTGACGGCAAGCCATTCGGGATCGAGGAGGTCTTCGTCGTCGATCACCACCGCCTGGGATTTGCGGCTGCTGAGCTCGTGATTGGGGAAGGAGAAGCGGGTGGCCGCGGGCTGCAGCTGGGTGAGGACAAAGACAAGGGACCCCTCCAGGGCATCGGCCCTGCCGGCATCACTACGGGACAGATCGGCGAGCCGCTTGGCTTGCTGCTGGCGGTAGGCGGCCTGGCCGCGCAGGTGCTCGATCACCCAGCAGGTGGCATCGGCTTTGGCCGCGAAGGCTGTCTTGTTGCCCTCTTCTGCCAGTAGGGCTGCCTCCAGCTCAGCCAGTGCTGAGGCGCGCTGCTCCAGGTCATCGGTTTCCAGTTGCTCGGCCAGCTGGCCGATGGCGCTGGTGAGCTCCTGGGCCTCGATGCCCAGCTGCCATAGGGAACCGGAGCGCTGCAGGGTGCAGGACGGGCCAGTGGCTGATGGAGCGGCCACCGCTGGAGCAGTGGCGACAGCGGCGGGAATGGGGGTGAGTACGGCCATGACGGTGAGAGGGGATAAATGGGACGGAGAGCGCCAGCAGGCGCAGAAGGATTCAGGAGTGGGCGGCGGCGGGAATAGCCAGCAGCCCGGCGGAGGCACGGACCTCAGCCACTGAGATCGGCACCGGAGAGCGCGAGGCCATGCGCCTGGCTTGCTGCACCAGCGAGGCGGTGCCGGTGCCGCCCGGGAAGGCCACCACCAGCACCGAGGCCTGATAGCCAGGGGAGCTGTGGGCCTCGGCCCGGGAAATGGCCTGCTCGAGAAGAGCCCGATTGCGGATTGGCCCAGCGGCCCGCCCATGGAGCTGCCATTGGGCCGGCATAACCAGGGCTGACCAACCCAGCTGCTGGGCAGCGCGACCAATGGCGGCATCAGCGCCGCGGGCACCGCCGTGGAGCAATAAGTGAACAAGGCGGCCACTGCTGCGAGCAAGCAGCTCAGCGGCAACCCGCTGCTGGGGCCAGGCCAGATCACGGCCGCCTCCGGCCGCGATCACAAGCGAATGGGATGGGGCTATTGCAGGGTTAGATGAGAGATAAAGATCCATGAATCAGCTGCCAGAGGTGACAACTGATCGGGGCAACACACCGCAAATAAAAGAGCAGCAGCGCTGGCGAGATCAGGGAATTGGATTACCGCAGGCGATGGGCTTGGGGCCTTTGGCGCTGCCCTTATTCTAGCAGTACAACTGCACTTATGGACCGGTAGAGCCGCTCCAGGGCAATTGATCTGCGCAGGGCGGACCCATGCGTGGCGGCCTCGGCTTACTAATAATTAAGGCCACCAGATCCGATCAAAATTGACCATTGCCCGCGCAGTGGCGCGAGGAAAGCTGGGGTCTCACACCAGCCAGCAATCGGCAGAGGGCTACCAGTCACCGCAGCCGCGGGAGAGATGCCGGGCCCTATTACCCCAACTCAGAGCATCCGAGGGCGGCGGCGGCTGTCTGACGTCAGCCACAGCTCAGCTGTGGCAAGTTCACGGCAGCCACCGGCGACCGCAGCACTGCTGTGTTCTCTAGCGCTAGCTCCATTCTTTTGAGCGCTGCTGGGCTACTCCCTGAGCAGCACTCACCTGTCCTGAGCAGCCCTGCCCTGCGTTCAATCTTTCTGCTCTTGGACTGCGGGCGCACTGGATGCAGGGAGCTTGGCCACTGGACTTCTGCTGTCACTGAGCACCCGCAGGCCCGGGATTTGCTCACTGAGACCCTTGAGCAAACGGTCGATCGCGCCTTGTGTGCGGGGTGCACCGCTGCCCATCAGCTCGCGGCTAATTAGCTCCACGCCCACTTCAACAGCCTGTTCAGCATTGGCTGGCTTGCTCCAGCAGAAGATCATCCGGATGGGTTCTTCTGCATTAGTGACATCGTCGGCCACGAGCTGCCAGCGGCTGCGCTTAACAACTTCTGACCCCAGCTGCAGCAGCGCCTGGCCTAGAGCACTCGAAAGGTCCGCAGCCGTTGCCTTTGCGAGACCAGCTGGCAGCGCAAGGGTAAGGGTGTAGCGGGCCATGGATGCAAGCAGTGCAAGTCCACTCTCCCAGCTGCCGAGCTCAGGAGCGCCGCTCAACCTTCGTCAGCGCTGCACCGCCCAGTAGTGCCAGCAGCAGGTTGAGGGTGGAATCAAAACCCATCTGCAGTTTCTCGAGCGTGCCTGTACATACCTGACCAACTGGCCGGCCCGCCAATGCCCGCTGACCGCAGACCCCAGCAGCAAGGGAATAGATCAAAAGTTGGGTGCAGATCACTACCGCCAGGGTCTTAAAGACAAAGCGCTCACGATCAAAGGGAGGCTTGCCCCCCTGCTGGGCAGGTGGCAGTAAGGGCGGCCGTTCATCGCTCATGGACCTGCTCGGTGCCTCTGTCCTCTGCCTGCTCAGGGATGGCAGGTGAGCAGCCAGCCGGTGCCATTGCCGTCTGCCTCCCAGCGGGGCTGCCAGTTCTTCCAGCTGTAGTGCTGGCCTGCGCCATTGGTGTTGGCGGTGTAACCACCTGCCACTAGATCAGCTTCTCCGTTGGGGTCGTTGTGAATGGCCACCGCCTCGGTGAAACCGATCACCACACTCCAGTGGCCCCCACCTGATGGAGCCGATACAGAACCGTGATGCGGCCAGCCAACGGCCACTGGCCGTCCCAGTTTGATCTGCTGCTCCAAAGCTGCTCGATCACCATTGGTCGCGAAGTTTGCTGTTAGCCCCAGGGAGCGCAAGGCAGATAGCTGGGCTTCTGCACTTGTGCTGTCGCCGTACTTGGCGCGGATGGCGTTGTATTCGTCGTCGGAGCTGACCTTGCCCCAATAGCGGGCGAGCATGGCGCAGCTACTGGAGAAGCACTCGCGGTAACCGGTGCCTGATGCGTTGTCGTTCTGGTTCTCCCAGGCCACAGCTAGCGGATTCGCATGAGCTGGGGCCTCTGGAGCCGGGGGTGCCGATGAGAAGGTCTGCCGCCAGGGGGCTGCCTCAGTGAGGATCGCCGGGTCAGAAGCAATGACGGCGAGCCGCAACTGCTCTATGCCCTCGAGTTGCTGGGGCTCTGCCTTCCAGGCGTTCCAGAACTGGCGCCAGCGTTCAGCTGTGAACGGTGCCTGGGCAGCAGGAGAGGTGGTGGTCATGGCAGCAAGGCAGTCCCTTGCTGTTGCCGAATGGGCCGGCAAGACACCAGAGCGAAGACAAAAACTATGCACAATTCGCATAGTTTTTATCGATCGAGGCTGCCCGTAAGATGAATGCAATGGCTATGGTCTATGCGATTACCGGCTCAGCCTGCTGCTCTGCTCGTGCCACTGCTACTTGGCACTATCGCTCAAGCACAGGGCTTGCGATCTACTAGCCTTGATTACAAAATTGTTCCGCTAAAGGAGTCACGGAGCTTGGCTGCACTGTGCGCCAAGGACCCACAGATCAAGGAGTGCCAATTTGCAATAGGAGAATGGAAGCCGGAGGAACTTGAGCGCGTCAAGCTTGAAGTTCCAATATGCTTCGATCAACGTGATTACCCATAAGCCTCCGCAAGCCTGAGATCGCGCTCCGTGCAAGGCGTGCAGCAGCAGACTGCATTGGCGATCCGTTCCGTCATCGCAACCATTGAGAAACGCCGGTTGAAGCGGAAGCA
>NZ_JAGQAY010000050.1:0-8440 GCF_024345355.1 Cyanobium sp. WKJ7-Wakatipu | reverse complement strand
CGGGCATCGCTGGCAACGGCCTGAGGTCCTGGTTCATGTCCCCACGGCTGCGATCGGATATTCCGCAATCACAGGAGCTCAATCACCGCTTCCTGGCCTCACCGCAACTTGCGACACGCTCCTAGTCGCTCCAGCTCTGGGTTAAGCGGAAATGCCTGCCCATCACCACCCCTACTGATGTTTGCCTTGAAACTGCCATCGGTGCTGCTGCGCAACATGGCGCCAATAACCTGGCCGCCAATTACCCAGACCCGCAGGTCCTTTCCGGGTCTTGTACCGATGTACTGCTGCAGGATCAGGCTCTGGGAGCGATCCAGCCCGGAGACCAGCTCCATCAGGTCACGGAAGCTGGCTGGGTCACGGCTGAGCACAACCCCGTCGCCATAAGAGCCAACCAGCAGCTTGATGACACAGGGAAACCCAATCTGTTGGGCGACTAGATGGGGATCGACTGGAAAGCGCACCAACATGGTGCGTGGGATTGGCAAATTACTCTGGGCGAGGATTTGGTGCGCGTAGAGCTTGTCCTTGACCGCCTCGATGGCGCTGCTGCGATTCACCACAGCCACACCCAGGTGCTCCAGCTGGCGCAGGATCGCCAATGAGAAGTAATCCGTGCCACTACCAGTGCGGGGCAGCAAGACATCGGGGAGTTGAACCTCAGCGCCGCAACGCCGAATTGATCGCCGGCCACCACGGCTAACGATTAGATCGATTTCTTCTGGTGCGACGGTCTCAAAGCGGATGTCAAGAGAGCGCGCCTCCTCCCGCAACCGCGTCAGCTCAAAGGGCTCGACCATTCCGGTCGGTCGCTTTTGAAGCACCCAGAGATCCATGCCAGACCCATCCACGAACTCACTTTTCTCGTGGCGAGGCCATGGCTACAAGCCTTTTCAGCACAGGGAAACGCTGCAGGCGCAACAGGCAAAAGAGCAGTAGCTCTGCTACAGCAGAAGCATCCTTGATCCAATCCGAGCGGTGAACGTGATCGGCACGATGTCCTTCCAGTTCAAGCCCACCCCCACTGAAATATCCGCGTCGACCTGAGCACTCGCCATGGACGCACCCACACCTATTGCCCTGCCCTGTCCACTCTCTGCCGGCTGGGAGGTTGTCGAGCAGCGGCTGATCGAACCAAGCCAGGGGGGTGGCTTCTCGGCCGGGGCCTACCGCCCAGAAGTTGATGAGTTGTGGCTGCTGAGCGATGCTCCCCGCGGCAGCATCAGCCGCTGGCGTGGCTTCCGAGCCGGCGGACTGAAGGGTCTCGTGCCGCTGCCACCCCTACCGCTGAAGCAGCCGCAGCCCATGGACGGCGAAGGGCTGGTGGTTGAAGCCCAGCACTTTTGGGTAGCCACTGAGGGGCGGCTGCAACCTGCCCAACCCGCTGCGTTGCTCCGCTACGACATGGCCGCAGGTTCGCTTCTGAGTAGCCGGGAGTTGCCGCAAGATTGGCGCCTCCAACCCAAGCGTGGACTGCGCAGCAATGGGGGCCCGGAGTCCCTGAGCCGTTCACCTGTAGACGGGGCCTTGCTGATGGCGGCTGAACAGCCCCTGCTGCAAGATCCACCTGATCGCGTACGGCTGCTGCGCTGGGCGCCCGATGCCAGCGGCGCCTTGCAACCTGCAGAGCTGCGCCCCTTGGCCCTGCCACCTGGAGGTTGGGGGCTCACCGATCTCCTGGCCAGCAAGCAGGGACTGCTCGGTTTGTGGCGACGGTTTACGGCACCCGATCAGTGGCAGGCGCGACTGGTGCTGTATCCAGCCAGCGCCATCACAACCAACGCCACCAGCAACGCTGAAGTCCCCCCCGTGGCACCACTGATCAGCTGGAATCTGCTGCAGCTCGGTCTTGCTCCAGATAACTGGGAAGTGTTGCTGGCGGCTCCGCCCCTTGGCGATGGCCGACCAAGCTTGCTGCTGGCGACAGACGACAACTTCAATCCCCTGCAACGATCACACCTTGCCCGGCTGGCGCCGCGCCAGCTGCCGGGCTGCTCAGGGCCACCCCAGCAATGAAACAGCAATGAATCGCTCCGCGCTCAAACGCCGCCAGCTGCTCGAATTACTGGGCATCGGTGCTGGCAGCAGCGCCGCTGCCATGCTGCTCCCGCAGCTTGAGGTGCGCAGTCGCGGCACGGCGGGGGATGCTGCCCTGCCCTTTGTGCCCGTGCGTGCACCTCTGCCCCTGCCTGCTGACGGGCTGAGTGCGGCAGACCAACGGCGCATCTATCGGACGTTCAACGTCGACGACAAACTGCTGGTTCCCGAGGGCTATCGCGCCGAGCTGATTGCTGTCTGGGGGGATCTTCTCGCCACGGGTCGCTTTGGCTTCAACAACGACTACCTGGCATTTCAGGCCCTGCCTGGCGGGAAGGCCTTGTTGAGTATCAACTTCGAATACATCAGCCCGCAGACCTGGTCGGCAGGTTTTTCAGAAGCCGTGGGCACCACTCTGCCGCTGGAGCCTTTGCAGCAGTCCCTGGCCAGCCGCGGCGGCAGCGTGGACGTGGCCAGCCTGACTGCGAACGACCCGCTGCGTTCGCTGATCGAGGCCGTGGCCCGTGCTGCCATGGCTGATCTCGGCATCGGCGTGCTCGAGCTTGAGCAGGGGAGCTCAGGCTGGCGCCGCCTCGGCGGCAGTCGCTATGAGCGGCGCATCGATGGGCTCAGCGGGCTCAGCCAGCAGGAGCAGGCACTGCGCTGCAGCGGTCCGGCGGCGGCGGTGTTTCGCCACAGCCAGCCGCTTGGCTACCGCGACGGCCTGGGTGATCGGATCATCGGCACCTTTGCCAATTGCGCTGGCGGCACCACCCCCTGGGGCACCGTGCTGAGCGCTGAGGAAAACTTTCAGTCGCAGGTACCCGAGGCCGTCTATGCCGATGGCTCGGCGGCTTCTCCCGAGAAGCGGCCGTTCCGCTGGGATGGTTCACGCCTCGACGGGCTCGGCAATCCCTTTGGGCTGGCCGGCAACAAGTACGGCTGGATGGTGGAATTCGATCCCCGCGAGCCAAGCAAACCCGCGGTTAAGCACAGTCTTCTGGGCCGCTTTCGCCATGAAGCCGTTGCCGTTGTGGCGCGGTCCGGGGAGCCGCTGGTGGTGTATTTGGGTTGCGATCGCCATGGCGGTCACTTTTACCGCTTTGTCAGTGAGGGGCTCGTGCAAGACCCGCTCGATCGCACCAATTCGCGGCTGTTTGCAGCCGGGCGCCTGGAGCTGGCCCGTTTCAACGCAGAAGGCAGCGGCACCTGGATTGCCCTGGAGGCCACCACGGCGGTGCAGCCGCAACCCCCCAGTCATTACGAACGCTTTGGCTGGGAGCAGCCGGTCGTGTTGCCCCACAGCGACCGCCAGCGCAGCGGCAGTGAAGCGCTCAGCAGCGATTCCGCACTGCAGGCCTACTGCAGCCGGTACAAAAAACTTGGCGATCTTTACCCTTTGGGCGGCGATGACGTGCAGGCGCAGCTGCGACAGCAGGGGGCGATCTTGATCGATGCCCATCTAGCCGCCAACGCTGCTGGTGCCACCGCATGCCCCAGGCCAGAAGACACCGATATCGACCCGATCAACGGCGACCTGCTGATCGCTTTCACGGCGGCGGGCCGTGATGACGGCGGCTGCAGTGATCCGGCGGTCTTCCGCGGCCCCAAAGGCGAATCCCTCTGGCCCCACGGTTGGGTGATGCGCCTGAGCGATGGCGGCGCTGGCCGAGGCGCCCGCTTCCGCTGGCGGATGGTGGCCGCTGGCGGCCTGCCCTGGGAGGGCGGGCTCGGTTTTAGCCATCCCGACAACCTCGCCTTCGACCCATCCGGCAACCTCTGGCTGGTGACCGATCGCTCTGGGGATGCGGACCTCGATGTGTTCGGCAACAACAGCTGCTGGCTGCTGCCGCGCGCAGGTGCAATGGCGGGACAGGCCCTCTGCTTTGCGATCGGTCCGGTGGGGTGTGAGCTGTGCGGGCCCTGCTTCGATAGCGATGGCCGCACGCTGTTTCTGGCGGTGCAGCACCCAGGCGAGGGCCAGGGTGTGCGCCAAGGCAAGGAGGTGGAAGCCCAAGCCCACAGCCTGGTCGATCGAAACGGTCAACGCTTCGATCAGCTGCGCTGGGTGCCGCTGGGCTCTAACTGGCCCTCAGGCGTGCCTGGCCGGCCTCCCCGGCCAGGAGTGGTGGCGATCCGACGGCTGAACAACCAACCGCTGAACGCTCCCTCTATTTGAGCAGCTCAGATTGGGATCGATAGCTCATGTGGGACTCAACATCGGCACCTGGATTTAGTCCGCCAACACCGATGCAAACCTTCCACCTGGGACACCGTAGCTGGAATCCCCTCCAAGCCCACCATCGCAACCGGCAGGATTACCACGCTTATTAGCGACCAGCGCCGCCCCAAATGATGCTGCCTAGCCATCAATCGGAAAGCAATGGCAGGCCAGCCGGGCGAGCAACCAACAACCGCTGAAGTTCATCGGCAAGTTGTTGCTTGAAGCTTCTCCATTCGGGAGATTTGATCACATCTCTGCTGATCGCCAGGGCCAGCCTCTGACTGGCCTCCACATCACTGGGGTAGTGCACACCGCAGTAAGCACGGGCGTAGCCCCCTTGCGAGCCCACTGCCATGACCCGCTCCCGCCGTTCTGGAAGCATATCGGCCAACAGCAGCCCGGCCGTCGCAAACCAAGTTGCGTGGCCGCTAGGAAACGACCACCCCCCCTCGAGGGGAAGACAGGGCTTGAACTCGCCATGGCTCACAAATGGCCGGGGCCGGGCAAGGCTGTCTTTGAGTTGGTCCTTCACGGAATCCACCTGTGCCAGATACTGCACCAGCGCCTTGGAGAGCTTGGGTGCGGTCTTGGTCAGATCACTGCCGATGGCAGGCTCAAACGGACTGAGATTGCGGTTGAGAAAGCGCCAGCTGTGGAGAAGCCCTCAGCCGTTCTGGTGCGCTGATTCCAGCGCAAGATTGCCAGGTCGTGCGCCTCTGCCAGGCTTCCAGCAGCGGGAGGATTGCCAATCGCCTCTAGATAGCGCTTTGCTTCAAGCTGCGGCCCTACTGCTGACACGGGGCCTTGAGCGAGCGCGGCAGGGCCTTGGGCCAGTTCCAAGCCGGCCGACAAAAATACGCTGAACCAGATGACCCTTTTCATGCCCGAGCTTGATGAATAGCCTGCTTGTAATCCTGCCCGACAATGGTTAAGACTTCCTGATCCATGCCGATCTTTATTGCAACCCACGCCATTGCACAATCAGCTGCTGCAAGAAGAACTATCGCATTAAGATCGTATTAATCTGAGCTCAAAGTCAGCAATCATGGCAAATCTGTAGCCCTCAATACTACAGAGCCCCCGTAAAGTTGATCAGCCAACTCATCCGTGGAGAAAATCGGTGCGGATTACACGCTCCGGTCAACAGCACCTCATCGTGCTTTCCAATGACGAGTCCACAGCTCTGATGGAGGCCTGCGCCCTGGTGGTGACGGCCGTTCATTCCCATCCGGGCCTGAACCTCCCGCCAGCGATGCAAACCGTGCTCTGCCAGCTGTTCACAGGACTGCGTTCCTCAAGCAAGCAGCCCCGCAGCGCCCAAGGGTGATCTAGGCCATGGCCAGGAGCCTGGTAGCGCTCAGCTTTTTACTCCCGGCAAAACCGCCGCTCGTGCTGGGCACCGGCGAGCATGCGGTTCCAGTAGGGGGCGGGCTCCTGCTTGTAGTTGAACTCGGCCATGAACATTTTGCCGTAGCCGGTGATCAGCGGGCAGCAGCTTTAGCTGGAGTAGGCAGCCGCCAGGGGCAAGCCATCGATGTAGGGCAGCAGGTTTGCCACCACCTCGGGCGGACCCATCGGCGGGGTCACGTTCAGTAGGTCGTAGGGAATCACCTCCTCGAGGCTTGTCTTACCCTCGCTCAGCTGGGCTCTGCGGCCAGCGGGGATTACACAGGCGATTCAGGCGAGACTCGCTAAAATGAAAGCGCTGTGGTCCCGGCCCTGGGAAAATGCAGCGGAGCTTGACAGCGGCATAGCAGAGGCAAAGGATTAGGCTCGCAAGCGTTCACGATGAACAAAAACCAAGACAGCCACAAGTGTCTTGCGGTCACTTCCGCTAGTTCCGCAGCGGGATACTGCTTTGACGGGAGGGTGCTCTGTGTTGGCGTCTTGATGACTGGGATTCCAGATGCGATGGCGGTATTCATCGTTGATCACCCGCAATGGGATCAGTACAGGCTGATGCAGCCCGCAGTGGTCAAGCACTACCTAGATGGATTGTTTCGCGGACCAAACCAAGGGCTCGGTGAGCCGGAAGCGCTATCAAGATGAGGCCATGAAACATCTATCCGGCAAAAGCAAACCGAAGTGGCTGGTGCTGGCCAGTAAAATGCTGGCCGGGACCGTTTTTGTTGCCATGACCATCAGCGTTCTTCCGGCGCTGCTGCTGATGTCGCTCGTGATGGCCTTGCTGCTGATACCTGTCTTGAGGCAGGTTCGCAAGGAGGCAGAAAAGTCTGGAATTGAACTGAATTCACCTCCAAAAAACATGGTCAATGTCACACCTTTACATCGCCGCTTGCAACAAGACCTCTTGAAATATCTTGGCCTTATACGTTAACTTTAGGGGGTGCTGCCGGGGCCAGTCCTGACTGCTTTATGGAGAGATCACGAGCATGGGCTCATACTTTGAGCGACATTTCTTCCTGGCTGCAACGCCGAAACATGTAGCCTTTGCCTCGCGTTGTAAGAATAAGCTCGGGAGCCTCTACGTCCTCCTCCACTTTTGCGCGCAGTCGTGATATGTGAACGTCTACTACTCGACTGTCGTTAGATCTCGTGGGCTTATACCCCCAAACCTGCTCGAGGATGTCAAGTCGACTGACTGGCTCACCCGCTCGCTTAATCAATAGCTCTAGCAGGCTGAATTCCATTCCCGTTAGACGGATGCGCTCATCACCGCGATAGGCTTTGCGGCGCGTTAGATCAACCCTGAAATTCCCTACAATCAGCCAATGACTGCTAGCAGGCTTTCGGTCAGCGCCATTATTTATTTGCTTGCCGCTGAAAAGCAATGGAGAGCTTCTTCTCAGCACACAGCGAATACGTAGCTCAAGCTCTTTTGGGCTAAATGGCTTGAGTATGTAATCATCGGCGCCAAGCTTTAGTCCAGTGAGGCGGTCGCCTACATCACCCAAAGAAGTGAGCAAAATAATCGGCACTTCTGATTGAGCTCGGATCCGCTCGGTCACAGCGAAACCATCAAGCTCTGGCATCATCACGTCAAGAACAAGTGCATCCGGCTCAAAGCTGCGGAAGAGTTCAAGCGCCTGCATCCCATTGACTGCCGCAGCCACCTCAAAGCCAGCTAGGCGCAGCCGCGTTTCCAATATGCGCCTGATGTTCGACTCGTCATCAGCGATCAGTATTCGGATGGTATTGGTACGACGTTCTGGGATCAAGACACACCAAGCGCTCAAGATGCGGCAACAAATAGGTGGAATCTCCGTTGATCGCGGATTGCGAACAAGAATCGTCACATAAGCAGCTGCCCTATCCGCCGCTCCTTGCTCTTGCTCCTAACGGCTCAAAGCCTCAGTCTTTAGTTTCTGCATCACCCTCGGCGTGAGCAGGCCTAATCAGCCCACCAGCTGGAGGTGCCGGCTGCTGAACAGCTCGCCCGTGCAGTTCACCGGCAGTAACGACGAGCGACCAGCTCGGTACCAGGCATCTACCAAGGCAGTGCTTGAGCGGGGGTAGAGCTCTCCAGCCAAGATCCAGAGCTCGTCATGCAGCACCTGCGTCTGATCTGGTGTGCCTACGTACCAAGGCGACTCAGGGTCCTGTGACAGCTCCTCATGGAGCAGCAGGAGTCCCTCTAGTACGCAGTTTGCGAGCTCAGGCGTCATTGGCTTTATTGGACGCACCTTGCGGTGCACCTACCCAAGAACGTCTATCCACGCACACCAAGGTGCGCCAGATCAAGCACTGGCCTCCGGCGGGTTGCCCCGCGGGACGAAACGGGGCTTGCAAGAGAAGGCTGCCTGTTGGGTGATTGAGCACCTCTGCGGCACCAGGGTCCCGGTGGCGGCATTCTTCGAAAACCTGCAAGACGGGATCTCCGTGCCGGACCTTTTGCATCGACCACCGGATAGGGGTGATCAGCCGGGCTTGTCGGTGCCATCAGCCCTGCTGCTGCCCAGTTGAGCCTCCAAGTGGGCCGGAAGATGTGAATTGGTGTTAAGTTCAGATGAGCGAGCGGTATTCCGCCCCGCATCTACCTACCGCTTCCAGTCAAGGCCTTCGAGCTGAGACCTGGTTAGCGCTTCCCCAACCGTTCTCATGACAACCACTATTCAGCAGCGCCAAGGCGCTTCTGCGTGGAACCAGTTTTGCGACTGGGTCACCTCCACCAACAACCGCCTCTATGTGGGCTGGTTCGGTGTGCTGATGATCCCCTGC